>PASA01000013.1 GCA_002712105.1 Kiritimatiellaceae bacterium | reverse complement strand
TTTGGTGATATTTTTTTTCCAAACTAAGTAATAAATGAATTAATTATATTTTTCAATAACTCTATAATATTTTTGAGATTCAAAAATATAATTTCCCCAAGTTAGATTTGAACCAGTTCCAATAATTTCTTCACCTATATTATACCAATCAATAAGATCTCCAGAAGATTGAATTTGATATTTATATCCTAATATTGTGGTCCAGTTTAATATAATGTTGTCATTATTTATTCCCGAATAAAATGATGACCTAATTTCAGTTCGATCAATATTTTTAAAGATTTGATCATTGGGAAAATCCTTAGCATTTATATTAGTTAAATATATATTTGATCCGGGATCATTTTCATTTCCGACATTATTATTTATTGCTACTTTATACTCATTTCTTCCCGAAGGATTTATAAAAGTGCAGTTATTAACATATAGTTTATCTAAACCTTTATTATTGGTATTATAGTATCCATTTTGAATCATAATTCCGCATTCGCCACCATCAAAAATAGTATTTTCAATAATAATATCTCTAAAGTAATTATTATTATAATTATCACCAAGAAAACGGATGCAAGGAAAATTGTTAGTTGTTAGATTTTTTATATATCCATTTTTTATTACTACGTTTTCAATTGTTTGATCAGGTGAATCATAGTTTACAAAAAATATTCCTGGATAAAAAGTGTATCCAGTCATCTTTATATGAAATCCGTCAATTATTAAATTATCTGGAGATCCTAAAGGATGGTGAGATTTTATAATTATGAAAGATGCATTAACATTATTATTTTCAACATAGATATCTTTAAAAATTGAGTTTCCTGCTTTTATTGGAAAATTATGAATTCCTGCATTAAAACTTCTAACTTTTTCAACATTCCATTTTTTTCCTCTAAATTCAGTATTATGAACACAGAATGAATCTCCATAAAATGCAATATCATATAGAAAAGAGTTAAATTCACTATTATCGCTTTGACCAAAAAAACTAAGATTATATGATTTACTATGATTTGGATTATTCGGGGTAAAAGCTAATGATTCCATTTTTATATTTTTTGCAGAATCATTCCATCTGAATGCTCCCTTAATGATTGTTCCTCCATGATAACTATTACCATTCCATGCTCCTGATCCTGAACCAATTATAGTTATGCCAGAAATATTCTCTAATATGATATCTTCAACATATTCGCCGGGAGCTATTTTAATTATTGAATATTCATCAGCGATATTTAAAATATCAGCTATAGAATGTGATGCTGTATCCCATGAATTAAATGGATAGCTTGGAGATGGTGAATATTTATCCACAAAATAAACCACTCCATAACTATTCATTATAAAAAATGATGTTATTAATATTAATATTTTCAAGAGTAAAAATTTCTATAAACTAATCATTTTTTACGATGCATTAAATATGCCATTTATATATTAATATTAATTTATGATTTAAAATTAATTTTTAATACTTAGTTGTATATATTATTTTTAACAATTAACAAAAATGTATTAATTAAATTAATAAAAATGAGACAAAAAATGTCACTAGATTACAAATATTTAGACGAAGACCAAATTAAAATGATAGATGTATGGTTAGGAAACCATAACAAAAATTCTAATTTTCCAATTAAGAATGAGGAAAGAGTATTTGAATTCTTTAATAAAATAATTAAAAATAAGATCCAATTTAAAAAACGCACTTTTTCTTCAAAAAAGAAGGAGGGCATAATAACTGTTTATAAAGCACTAAAAGCATTATCTAATTTAGATTCATTTTATAAAAAAAAATATTTAAATGAAATTAATTCTTTAACAGAAGGGTTAACTCTTGATGTTAGAGATTATGAGTCATCAAGTAAGAATGACCATAATATTAATCAAGGACAGATACTAGAAGCAATGCTTTGTATTAAAGAGTGGGAGCAGTTGACATTAAATACAGTTACTTTAGATATGTATTCAGATTTTAATTCATTTTTAAAATTGTTGTATAAATTAAGAGATAAGTCTTATTTGAAAGAAAATCATAAAAAAATAATTATTAATGCTATACAAATGAAAAATCGTTTAGAAAATAATTTTAATCATAATTAATATTTTCTTTAAAAATTCAATGGTACCCTAGAGAGGACTTGAACCTCCGACCTACGGATTAGGAATCCGTTGCTCTGTCCAGCTGAGCTACTAGGGTATAAAAAAACCCGCCTTAAAAAAAACGGGTAAAAATGGAGCGAGCGATGAGATTCGAACTCACGACAGTCACCTTGGCAAGGTGGAGCTCTACCACTGAGCTACGCTCGCTGTAAGGTGGGTTATTATTTTAAATAAACATATTAATGCAAGTGTTATTTCATTAAAAAATCGTATCTTGAAAAAAATTAAAGATATGATACATTTTATAATATATGAAAACTTTAGACAATAATGGAAATCTTATTTGGAGTGATAGATGGAGATTAGCTGCATTGCAGCCGAATGAATTATTTAACATCGCAATGTGTTCATTATTAATTGGTTTTTTATTTATATTATTTCATTTATTTGGAAATACTGTTGAAAATGTAAATAGTAAATCCGCTTTTATTTGGATGGTTGCAAGATGGAATGATACTCAATCTTTTGGGGCGGACTATTCTCATGGATATTTAATCCCGTTTGTAAGTTTGGCTGTTTTATGGCATAAAAAGAAAGAGTTAAAGGATGCGCCAAAAAAAATATGTCAAATAGGATTATATGTAATAATTATGGCTCTAATGCTTCATTGGCTTGGTGCAAAGATGCAACAAACTCGTATATCATTAATTAGTCTTATTTTAATTTTATGGAGTATACCATTATATTTTTATGGTTGGCATGTTGCTAAAATTTTAATTTTTCCTTGTTCATATTTAATTTTTTGCGTGCCTTTAAATTTTCTTGATGCTCTATCTGGACCTTTGCAGATGGTAGCTACCACATTATCTTTTAACATGTTAAATGGTTTAGGTATTGAATGTGAGCGAGTGGGAACACAGTTAATNAGTCCTTATTTTCAATTAAATGTTGAAGCTCCTTGTTCAGGATTNCGATCNCTTCTTGCAATGACAGCNNTNACNGCTGTTTATTCATTTTATACNCAAAAGGGANTTATTAAAAAATGGNTACTTTTTTTAACTTCTATTCCNATTGCNGTTGCNGGAAATATTGGNAGAATTTTNTCNATTGCNTTNGTNTCNATGACTTTAGGTCAACAGTTTGGANCTGGATTACATCANGATTGGTCAGGNTANGTNTTATTTTCATTAGCAATAGGATTAATGATTGCTTTNGGAAAANTTTTGCAAATTAATTANAAAAATTTATTTATNTCATGGAAAAAAAATTATTTAAACCGTTCTTAATGCTTTTTNNATTAATGAGTATANCANTTTTTGCGTTGGCTTATGGAGTTAATGTNAATTTAAGTTNTACNCCAGGTGTTTTNATGAATCTTCCAGATGAGGTCGGAGATTGGGCGGGTAACGAANTAAGATTTTGCCATAATCCAAATGAGTTTGGTGAAAGNTATCATAACGAATCTTATTATTTAAGAGATTTGTTAAATCCTAAAAANTGTCCCGATTGTAATGGAGAATTGTTCAATTGTACATTAGCAGAAAAAGAGCAATTACCATCTGATACCGAATTTGTTAAGTCNGCTTATACAAATCATCAAGGTAGTTTANTTAATACNTCAATTGTATTATCAGGAACNGCTAGAGATAGTATACATAGACCNCAAAGATGTTTAAAAGGCCAAGGTCATAATTTAGATAGNGANTATACNATTGAAATTCCTATTTCCGGAAGAAAACCTTTAANTGTNAGAATAATTAAAACNTCTCGAATTTTTCAAACGAGTGAAGGTGAAANTCCTTATTATGGATACTATGCATATTGGTTTGTTGGACAATTTAGAGAAACTCCATATCATTTAGAAAGGATGTTTTGGCTTGCTTGGGATAGGGTTGTAAANAGTACAGCAAACAGATGGGCATATATTGCTGTTTCGGGTAAAAGAGAAATTGATGACAATTCATTTGAANATGATATAATAAGTTTTGTTCAGCAAGTATATCCAAATATTTTAACCAAAGACCTTNATTCTAAAATTTATGCTTTAAAATAAGTTATAAAATTTCAAATTGATATCTATTAATTTTATATATACCTTTTAAATATGAATAAAAATAAACAGAATATTAACGTCGATCNNATTTCTCAACTAGCTGCTATTGAATTGAGTGATGAGGAGAAAAANATGTTTCANTCTCAGTTAGAGAATATACTTTCATATATTGATCAATTAAATGAAATAAATATTTCTGATATTCATGATGAGGATAAAATTAAATTATCTTTAAATGATTTAAGAAANGATGANCCAAAAAAAAGTATTTCNCAAGAATATGTGCAAAAAAATGCACCTGAATTTAATNATAATCATATTTCAGTTCCAAAAATTTTAGATTAAGTATTTTTAATATGAAGCAATTAAACCAATNTTCAATAATGGAGTTAATTACACTTCTCAATAATAAACAGATATCCTCNTTAGATATAATAAATTCATTATTTTCAATAATTGACAAAAAAGATGATTTAATAGGAGCTTATTTGACTTTAGATAGAGAAGAAATTGTCAAAAATGCACTTGATGCAGATAAAAAAAGNTCTAATGGAGNAAATTTACCATTATTAGGAATACCAATTTCAATCAAGGACTTAATTAATGTAAAGGATCAGCCATGCACCTGTTCTTCTAAGATATTAAAAAATTATATTTCTCCATATGATGCAACAGTTATAACGAAATTAAAAGAGGCTGGAGCAATAATGTTTGGAAGAGTTAATATGGATGAGTTTGCTATGGGNTCTAGTACTGAAAATGCTGCATTAGGAAAAACTTCTAATCCATGGAATTTAAATCATGTTCCAGGNGGTTCATCCGGTGGTTCAGCTGCATCAGTAGCAGGACATTTAGCAATAGCTTCTTTAGGTTCNGATACTGGTGGNTCTATAAGACAGCCNGCTTCATTTTGNGGATGTGTTGGCTTAAAACCTACATATGGTAGAGTTTCTAGACATGGCTTNACAGCNTTTGCATCATCTTTAGATCAAATAGGACCAATTACTAAAACAGTTGAGGACGCAGCATTGCTTTTAGAAATTATTAGCGGAAGTGATGATTTTGATTCAACAGTATCTCAAAATAAAGTTTTAAAATATTCAAANATTATTAATCAAAAGAATTCAATTNATGGATTAAAAATTGGATTACCAAAAGAATATTTTATAGATGGAATGGATGAAAGTGTNAGACAATCTATAAAAGAAGCTGTTAAACATCTCGAGGATATGGGCGCTAATGTTATTGATATTAGTCTTCCTCATTCTAAATACGCTATTGCTGTATATTATATTTTNGCAACNGCTGAAGCNTCAGCAAATTTGGCTCGATTTGATGGAATGAGATATGGTGTAAGAAATCAGCATCNAGATTTATTAACTGTTTATAAAAAAACAAGAGCCNAAGGATTTGGATCTGAAGTTAAAAGAAGAATAATTTTAGGTACATATGTTTTAAGTAGTGGATATTATGATGCTTATTANAAAAAAGCTCAAAAAGTTAGAGCATTAATTAAAGAAGATTTTTCAAAAGCTTTTAATTTATGTGATGTAATAATTTCTCCTGTCTCACCAACAACTGCTTATCCAAAAGGAGAAAAAGTAAATGATCCTTTAAAAATGTATTTAGATGATATTTTAACNACTTCAGTGAATCTTGCCGGTAATTGTGCTATATCCATACCTTGTGGATTTCATAATAATTTACCAATAGGACTCCAAATAATTGGAAATCATTTTAATGAAGATCTAATTTTACAGGTTGCAAATATTTTTGAACAATCTACTAAATTTAAAGATATGAATCCCATTTTTTAATTATGGAATATGAAATTACAATTGGTCTTGAAACGCATATTATGCAGAAAACAAAAACTAAAATGTTCTGTGGTTGTTTGAATTTATATAANNCTTTNCCNAATACTAACGTATGTTTTGTTTGTCTTGGATATCCAGGAGCTTTACCGGTAATTAATAAAAAAGCCGTCGAGTTGTGCTGTAAAGCCGGTCTTTTGTTAGGTTGCACTGTTAANAATTTTAGTAAATGGGATCGAAAAAATTATTTTTATCCCGATATGGCAAAAAACTATCAAATNACTCAGAATGANTATCCTTTATGTTCTAATGGATTCATTGANGTTGAAGTACNGGGAAAAATAAAAAAATTCTATATTGAAAGAATTCATCAAGAAGAAAATGCTGCTAAAAATTCACATGATGGTAAATCAAGTAATGTTGATTACAATCGAGCCGGAACAGCTTTAATGGAAATTGTTTCTGAGCCATGTATGCATTCAACTGACGATGTCTTGGCATATATGACATCAATTAAACAAATCATGCAATACGGAGGAATTTCTAATTGTGATCAAGAAAAAGGTCAGATGCGATCTGATGTAAATATTTCAGTTAGACCAAAAGGACAGAANGAGTTAGGAGCAAAAGTTGAAATTAAAAATATGAATTCATTTTCATTTATAGTTGANGCCATTAATTATGAATCACAACGTCAAATCAATATNCTTTCAGAAGGAGGATTTATAGATCAGCAGACAAGAGGCTATGANTCTGATCGAGGTGAAACTTTCTTACAACGAACAAAAGAAGATGCACATGATTATAGATATTTTCCTGAACCTGATTTATTACCAATNAATATAACAAATCAACAAATTAAAAAATGGTCATTAGAACTTCCTGAACTTCCTAAAGATAGACAGAANAGATACGTAAGTCTAGGCTTACCTGAATATGATGCTAAACTTNTTACTAATGATATTAAAATTTCTGACTGGTTTGATGAAGTTATTNAGTATACTAAAAATATCAANATTGCATCTAATTTTGTTATGGGAGATATCATAAGATTAACATCAGATACATCAACNGANATTTTTAATTCTAACTTAACTTCTAAAATCTTTGCTGAAATCGTTGATATTACCCATAGTAAAAAAATTAGTGTTAATTCTGCAAGACAGTTGATAGAAATCATATTTCATAATGGTGGCTCCCCTGAAGAAATTATAAAGGAAAAAGAAATGATACAGGTTTCAGATAATTCTTTATTAATTTCGTGGATAGATGAAGCAATTAAAAATAATCCTAAACCAGTCCAGGAATACAAGGATGGTAATAATTCATCAATAAATTTTATTATTGGTCAAGTTATGAAAAATAGTAAAGGAAAAGCTAATCCTTCTACTGTAATGGAAATTTTGAAAAATAAATTATTATAATTAATGAGCTTCAAGCCAATTGCTACCGACACCTGATTGAACAACAATAGGAACATTCATAATTATAGAATTCTGCATTATATTTTCAATTTTTGGTATAAGTGAATCTTGTTCTTCGGGATATAAGTCAAAAACTAATTCATCATGAACTTGTAATAACATTTTCGTTTTAAAATTACTGGAACTNAGTAGATCGTAAATTTTAATCATTGCAATTTTTATCATATCCGCTGCAGTTCCTTGAATTGGNGCATTGATTGCATTTCTTTCAGCACCTGAACGAACCATTTTATTTTTTGCGTTAATATCTCTAATATATCTCCTTCTACCGGTAATAGTCTCAACAAATTCGTTATCTTTTGCAAATTTAATGGTTTCAAAAAGGTAATCCTCTATTCCAGGATAAGATTTCTTATATTCATCAATTATAGATGCTGCTTCAGTTCTAGAGATGCCAAGTCTTTTTGATAAACCAAATGCTGAAATACCATATATAATTCCGAAGTTAGTCATTTTGGCTTTATTCCTCATTTCTCTAGTTACTTCAGAATGATTAACATTAAAAATCTTACTTGCAGTATCTTCATGAACGTCTATTCCATTTTTGAAAGCATTGCATAAGTTTGTATCATTACTCAGCTCAGCCATTACTCTTAATTCAATTTGAGAATAGTCACATGCTAATAATAAAAACTTGTCTTTTGGAAGAAATGATTTTCTGATTTGTCTTCCTTCATCTGTTTTAATTGGAATATTTTGTAAATTTGGATTAGATGAAGATAATCTTCCAGTTGTAGTTATGGATTGACTAAAGGTTGTATGAACTCTATTTGTTGATTTGCATATTTCGTTTGGTAAAGCATCCACATATGTAGTTTTTAATTTTACTAATTGTCTATAATTTTGAATATCGTTTATAATTTGATGCTTATCAATTAATTCTGATAGTATTTCTTCTCCTGTTTGATATTGTCCAGTTTTAGTTTTTTTTGGATTATCGATAATTTTTAAAACATCAAAGAGAACTTCGCCAAGTTGTTTAGGTGAATTTATATTAAATGGCATTCCTGATTGTTTAAATATCGATTCTTGAAGAAAATTAATTTTTTTATCCAATACAGTTGAATATTTTAATAATGATTCACTATCTATCTTTATCCCATTATTTTCCATTTCAGATAAAACTGGAATTAATGGAATTTCAATATCATAAAAGACTGTTTCTAAATTTCTATCTTTTAATTTTTTCTTAAATATATTCCATAATTGATAAGTAATATCAGCATCTTCAGCTGCATATTCACCAATTTTTTTTAATGGTATATCTTTAATATTTTTTTGATCACTTTTTTTATCCCCAATTAATTCACTTATTGGAATCGGTTCATAGTTTAGCTCTGATTTAGCCATATAATCCATATTATGTCTGAGNGAAGGATCNAGCAGATAGTGTGCAATCATTGTATCTAATAATTTTCCTTCAAGAATGAATCCATATTTTTTTAAAATTGAATAATCAAATTTAATATTTTGTCCAATTTTTGAAATTCTCTTATTGGTAAAAAGATCATTAAATATATCTAAAGTTGTTTTTGCTTCGTCAAAATTTTGAGAAATTGGTATATAATAAGCTTTGTGTTGAATTACAGAAAAAGAAATTCCTACAATAGAGGAATCTTGAGTATTAAGTGAAGTGGTTTCAAGATCAATAGCTACTTCGTCATAATTAGAAAGATCTTTAGCTAGTAACATACATTCATTATCAGTTGATATAATTTTATAGTCATGGTCTATATTTGAAATATTGTTATAAGTTTTTTCGTTTTCAATATTTGAAAAATTATCATTAACAGACAGTGCATCTTCATCAAATATTCTTTTTAAAAAAGTTCTAAATTCAAGAGATATTAATATTTCTTTTAATTTTTTATTATCTATTTTTCCTTGAACTAATTCTTTTAATTCAAATTTNATTGGTACGTTACAATCTATTGTTGCCAATTTTTTNGAAAGCAATGCATTTTCTTTATGATTCTCAACATTTTCTTTTTGTTTTCCTTTAAGCTCATTAACATTGAAAATTAAGTTTTCAATTGATCCATATTGAAAAATCAACTTCTGAGCTGTTTTCGGGCCTATTCCGGGAATTCCAGGTATATTATCAACACTATCACCCGCAAGTCCCAATATATCAATTACTTGATGAATATCATTGATTTGCCATTGTTCAAGAATGTCATTCTTATTAAGAAGTTCTTCTTCTTTACCGCCTCGTGCAGGTTTTAACATAAAAGTGTTATCGTCAACTAATTGAGCGTAATCTTTATCAGGAGTTACCATAAATGTTCTAAACGACTCAATTGATGCTTTTTTTGCAACAGTTCCAATAATATCGTCAGCTTCAAATCCCTTCATCTCTAAAATGGGAATATTAAAACTTTTAAGTAAATCCTTAATTATAGGAATAGAAAATNTTATAGCTTCTGGAGTTTCATCTCTGTTTGCTTTATATTCTGGATATATATCATGTCTAAATGTTGAACCAGAGAGGTCAAATGCTACTGCTATATGAGAAGGATTATGTTTTTTTTGAATTTCTAAAAGTGTATTTAAAAAACCAAAAATCGCTGAAACATCTTGTCCTTTAGATGTTATTCTTGGATTTTTAATGAATGCAAAATAGGCTCTATAAATCAAAGCCATTGCATCTAACAAAAAAAGTTTATTATTTTCATTATTCATNTTATAAATTTACTAGTTTTTAGTTAATTTGTCTTTTAATAAGTTAATAACTTTTATGCAACTTTTCATTATTGAATATTGCTTCAAATCAATTTCTTGGATAATTTATAAATATAACNTATTGGAGTGTTTTTATGAGAAAAAATATTATTGCCGGTAACTGGAAAATGAATAAGACGTTTGATGAAGCCTCAGAACTGTCTAGATTAATTGCAAGAGACTATGCTGATTGTACATCAGTCGATATCGTCTTATGTCCATCCTTTACTTCAATTAAAGCAGTAAGTGATATTGTTTCTGAAACTCAGATACAAATTGGTGCTCAAAATTTCTCTCATGAAGATGACGGAGCTTTTACTGGTGAAATATCATATACGATGCTCAAAGATTTATTTGTTAAGTATGTAATTCTAGGTCATAGTGAAAGAAGAGAATTTTTTGGTGAAACAGATGATTTAATTAATAAAAAATTAATTAAAGCACTAGATAAAAATTTAAAACCTATCGTTTGTGTTGGCGAATCATTGAATGAAAGAGAAAACGGAGTAACTAAAGATATAATCAAAAACCAAATTGATTCATGCTTGTTAAATATACCTTCTGAAAAATTTTCTGAAATTATTATTGCTTATGAACCTGTTTGGGCAATTGGGACTGGTAAAACTGCTACAGCAGAGCAAGCGCAAGACGTTCATTCTTTTATTAGACAAAGAATTAATGATCAGTTTGGATCAGATGCTGCAAATATTGTTAGAATTCAATATGGCGGTTCAATGAAAGCTTCAAATGCTAAAGAGTTATTAACACAGCCTGATATTGATGGTGGGTTAATCGGAGGAGCATCTTTAGATGCACAGTCATTCGGCGAAATAGTAAAAATTGCAATTGGATAAATTTAGGAGATTGAATTCATGGCTATATTAAAATCGTTATTATTAATTATTGTTGTTTTAAGTAGTATTTTATTAGTTATTATAATTTTACTTCAAAAATCAAAAAGTGAAGGATTAGGTCTAGCTTTTGGATCAAGTACCGGAGAATCACTATTTGGCGCAAGAGCTGGAAATGTATTATCTAAAGCTACTGTTACCCTAACNATTATTTTTTTATCTACTGCACTATTACTTGGTATTATTTTTTCTAAACAAGATAAATCAGTAATGTCAGATATTGGAGAGGATAATATTAATCCTTTGCCAATCGAAAATACTGAACTGCCATCAAGTAATAATTAAAGTTATAATGAATAATTTTCTACTAATAATGAAAATAAATATACGTTTTATATTCATAATATTATTTTTTTTTTCTAGTTTTGGTTGTTCTAAAAATTCTTTTTTAACAAATCAAGAAGAGNTAATAAGTTATTCAAGAACTTCAAGAATTAGAGGATTAGATCCTGCTAAATCTGGAGAAGTTTCATCGTCCCTAGCAATTTCTAAGATTTACGAAGGATTACTTCAATACGATTATTTAGAAAGACCATATAAGGTAATCCCTTTACTAGCAGAGGAAATGCCGACTATATCTGATGATGGTTTAACATATATATTTAAATTAAGAAAAGGTATTTATTTTCAAGATGATCCATGTTTTTTGAACGGAAAAGGAAGAGAGTTAACAGCACATGATTTTGTTTATTCAATCAAAAGAGTTGCAGATGTAAAGAATAGTTCATCAGGATATTGGGCATTTGATGGAAGAATAAAAGGATTNGANANTTTTAGAATTGAATCATCAGTAAGTGAAATAACAGATTATTCATATGACGTTAAAGGTTTAAAAGCTATTGATGATTATACCTTACAAATAGAACTCACTTTTCCATATCCTCAATTACTCTATATTTTAACTATGCATTATTCATATGCTGTTCCTGTTGAAGCTGTAAATTATTACGGTACTTCATTTGTGAATAATCCTGTGGGAAGTGGTCCCTATATTCTTGATAAATGGAAAAGAAACTCACGTATAGAATTCATACGAAATCCNAAATGGATTGAAACTAGTAGAAAGGATTATTATCCATCATTTGCTTCAATCAATCAAAAAGACAGAGGATTATTAAATGATAAAAATAAGGAATTACCGTTTGTCGANAGAATTATACAATACGTAATTGATGATGANACAACTCAATGGATGATGTTTTTATCAGGAGANNTAGATTCATCTAGTATATCNAGAGATAATTGGGACGTNGTTATAAATCCAGATAAGTTGTTAGCACAAGATTTAACAGAAAAAAAAATTAAATTAACAAGTTCNCCAACTTTAACAATTTCTTATCTTGGATTTAATTGGGATGATCCTGTTGTTGGAGATTATGGTTCAGNTGATCAAAAAATAAGAAATAAAAAATTAAGACAAGCATTAAGTTGTGCATATGATTTTGATAGAATGAANAAATTTATGAACAACAGACTATTTCCAATTAATGGNCCNATTCCTAAACCTCTAAATGGGTATTCAGATAAAGATTCACCATTTGAGTTTAATCTAGAAAAATCTAAACAATTATTAANNGAAGCTGGATATCCAAANGGAATTAACCCATTNACNGGAAGAAGATTAGAATTGANAATTGAAGTAGGAAGTAAAGGAACNGGAGATACAAAGCAAATGCTTGATTTAATGAGTGATATGTTTGATAGNATTGGAATAAAATTAATNCCTTCATTTAACACTTGGCCAGCATTTATTGAAAAACTTAATAGAAGACAAGCTCAAATATATCAATTAGGATGGGTTGCTGATTATCCAGATGCTGAAAATTTTNTACAGTTATTNTATAGTNTAAATGAGTCTCCTGGTCCAAATCACTCAAATTATAGAAATAGTGAATTTGACCGATTATATGAAACTATTAAACCNATGTATGATTCTCCTGAACGTACNGAAATTTTAAATAAAATGTCGAATATTATTATTAATGATTCTCCATGGATATTTTTATATCAGCCTCTAAGTTTTGGATTAGTACATNATTGGGTTGAAAATTATGAATATCATGCTTTNCCATATGGAATGGGAAAATATAGAAGAATAAATAAAGAAAAAAGATTATTTTGGGATAGGTTTNTNAACTAAAAAATAGAAATTATGNTAAAATATATATTAAGAAGAATATTTCAAATGNTNCCAACAGTTTTAGGTGTTATTTTTCTAACATTTATTCTGTTTAATATTGTTCCAAATGATTTAGCAGCAATATCTTTAGGGAAAAATGTAACNCCTGAAATGTTAGAGCGTTTTGATGAAATAAGAGGATTAAATTTACCNTTATTTTTTGGTAAAAAAGCCTCTACNAGGNCGATGAATGATCANAATTTTTCTAANGAGATTTATGANTGGAGAGGNGATGATATTACATATAATTTTGATGAACGTTTTATTAGTGTAAATTTTANAAATAATTTTAATCCTCTTTTATTTAAATTAAATGAATCTTATAANTATGAATGGACAGGTNTTGCNAGAGGNAATGGAGTTATTGCCGGAAGTGAATTTAATTCTAAGAATTGGATAAATTTTAAAATAATTNCTNATAGTAATGATAGNGAAGTTTTTTTTGGGAATATTGATTTTAANAAAATTAAAATTAGAAAAATAATTAATAANCCTTTTAATTCTCAGTTATTCTTTTATTTTAAACAATTATCTAATGCTGATTTTGGTTATTCAGAAAGCTTCAAGCAACCTGTTACTAAATTATTATCAGATGGAATATGGCCATCATTAAGTTTAACAATTCCAATTTTTTTTATTGGATTATTTGTTTCAATTTTTCTTTCGCTAGTTTGTGCGTTATTTAGAAATAAATTCATAGATAGATTTTTTGTTATTTTATCCGTTGCATTAATGAGTATTAACTATGTTGTCTATATTGTTGCTGGACAATATTTACTGGGCTTTAAGATGAATATATTTCCTGTATGGGGATATGAATCATTATCATATTTATTTTTGCCTGTTTTAATAGGTGTAATTAGCGGTCTAGGTTCAAATATACGATTTTATCGAACAATAATGTTAGATGAAATGTATAAGGATTATGTAAGAACAGCATATTCAAAAGGAGCATCTAAATTTAGAGTTTTGTTTAAGCATATTTTAAAAAATGCATCTATACCAATAATCACGAATGTTGTTATTGCAATACCATTTTTATATACGGGTTCATTATTGTTAGAAAATTTCTTTGGAATACCAGGACTTGGTTATCTTGGTATCAACGCTATTTTATCCGCAGATATTGATGTTGTACGTGCATTAGTTTTAATCGGTTCTCTGTTGTTTGTATTATCAAATTTATTGACAGATATTTGTTATGCATTAGTTGATCCAAGAGTAAAGTTAAGATGATGAAGAAATTTCAAACAACTGGATTGTGGTATGATGCTTGGAGACGATTAAAGAATGATAGAGTAGCAATGATCTCGTTATTTATTGTAATTGTTTTTACGCTATTGGCAATTTATGGCGAATTAGTATATCAGTATCATAACGCTCTGGATTTAACTCCAAATTATCAAAAAACAAATTTAGAAATAGCTTATACTTCCCCTAGCATGAATTATTTAATGGGTACAGATGGTCTTGGAAGAGATGTAATGGGAAGATTAGTACAAGGAGTTAGAATTGCATATAAAGTTGGTATAATAACGTCATTAATTGCAATTCCGATAGGTGTTATTTTAGGATGTCTTGCTGGTTATTACGGAGGAAAAATAGATGATTTTATAGTATGGTTTTATTCTACTGTTGCATCAATGCCAGGATTACTTTTTATATTAGCAATAGCAATGATTTTTAAAGGNCANGGTTTATTAGGAATTTATTTAGGTATTGGTTTAACAACCTGGGTTGGATTATGTCGATTAATAAGNGGAGAAGTTTTAAANCATAANGAGTTAACTTATGTACAGTCAGCAAAAGTCTTAGGAATAAGTTCCTCAAAAATTATGTTTAAACATATTCTTCCAAATATTTTTCATATAATAATTGTTACTTTTACATTAAGATTTCCAGCAGCGGTTGGAACTGAGGTAATTATGAGTTATTTAGGAATAGGCGTTCAAAATCAACCATCTTGGGGATTAATGATAGAATCAGCTAGAATGAGATTATGGCAAGGAATGTGGTGGGAAATGACATTTGTTACTATTGCATTATTTTTGTTAGTTCTATCATTCAATTTATTAGGCGATTCTCTTCGAGATGCTCTTGATCCAAAACTTAATGATTAATTATGAGTANAGAACCTTTATTAGATGTAAAAAATTTAAAAGTTTATTTTAATTCAGATGATAAACCTATTAAAGCTGTTGATGATGTGTCCTTTTTTGTAAAGAAAGGTGAAATTGTTTCATTAGTTGGAGAAAGCGGAAGTGGTAAAAGTATTAGTGCATTATCAGTAACTAAGTTAGCACCTCAATCTGCTAAATATTTAGGCGGTGAAATAGTTTATGACAATGTAGATTTACTTAAATTATCAGGAAATAGTCTTAGAAAAATAAGAGGAAACAATATTGGATATATTTTTCAAGAACCTATGACTTCATTTAATCCTGTTTTAACCATAAAAGATCAAATTCAAGAAGCCATTTTTATGCATAATAAGAAAAAAACAATTAATGTTGATTATCTTTTGTCAAAAGTTCAACTTCCTTCAAGAATTAAAAATTCTTATCCTCATGAAATGAGTGGAGGACAATTACAGCGTTGTATGATTGCGATGGCTCTTGCATGCTCTCCAAAATTACTAATTGCAGATGAGCCTACAACGGCTCTTGATGTAACTGTTCAAAAAGAAATACTTACTCTTTTAAATAGTTTAAAAAAAACAGAAGGATTATCTATACTATTAATTACCCATAATTTTGGTGTTGTATCAGAAATCGCTGATAGAGTTTATGTTATGCAAAATGGAAAAATTGTTGAGTCAGGAAAAACTAAAGAAATATTATACTTTCCAAAAAATGATTATACAAAAAAATTAATCAGTGCGGTTCCAAGGATGTAAGGTTATTATTATGGCATTATTAGAATTAAAAAATTTAAATGTATCCTATGGTTCTAAAAAAAATAAAATTGACGCAGTAAAAAATGTATCTCTAAAAATTAATGAAGGTGATATTTATGGTTTAGTGGGAGAAAGTGGATGTGGAAAAAGTACCATTGGAAAAACTATTGTTAATTTAATAAAAGCAAGTTCTGGTTCTATTTTATATAATGGACAATCTTATGACTTATATAAAAAATCTAAAAAAAATTTCTATCAATTTGTTCAAATGATTTTTCAAGATCCGTATGGATCATTGAATCCTAGAATGAAAATTGGTGAAGCATTTATTGATATTATGGAAGCCCATAAAATATTTAATTCAAGAGAGCAAAGAATAAAAGAGACTGAAATATTACTTAATAAAATCGGATTATCAAAAAAGTATATTAATCGATATCCTCATGAATTTTCGGGAGGACAGAGACAACGTATCTGTATTGCAAGATCATTAATTTTAAAACCAAAATTAATTATTGCAGATGAACCTGTATCAGCATTAGATGTTTCGATTCAATCTGAGATACTCGAGCTGATTAAAAATTTAAATAATTTTGATAAATTAACATTTTTGTTTATTAGTCATGATTTAGCAGTTGTAAAAAATTTGTGTAATAATATGTCAGTAATGAAAAATGGTGTAATTGTAGAATCTGGTAATGCAAAAAAAATAATTAATTCACCAGAAAATGATTATACTAAATTACTTATAGATGCAGTTCCTAAGTTTTAAAATCATTTTTTAGATAATTCATTGCGTTTATTGCTGCATTTTTTTCAGCTTCTTTTTTAGAACTTCCAATTCCAATAAACTCATTATCAAGTACTTTTAATTTTATAGTAAATGTAGGAGAATGAACTTCGCCATCCTTAGTAATTAATTCATATATAGGCACATTTATATGATTTTGTTGAGTATATTCTTGAAGATCTCCTTTAGGATTATCGTCAATGATTTTATTATTTATNTTTAATAACGAATTTTCAATTAAATTATTAAAAATAGCGTATGGTCCATCAATTCCTGAATCCAACCAAGCCGCTCCAATTAATGCTTCAAATGAATCGGCTAATATGGATTTATTCAAAGATTTATTATGATTTACTTCGCCTTTACCTAATAACAGGAATTGATCTAGTTTAATTTTTAATGAAATATTAAATAATGCTTCCTCTCTAGCATAAAGACTTCTTAATTTAGTTAGNTNTCCTTCNGGTAAATNAGGATNATTTCTGTATAAATAATCTGCTAGTATTAAACCCCATACGGCATCNCCTAAATATTCTAATCTTTGGTTGTCATATTTAATATTATTTTCATATTTATAAGTTGAATGAGTAATNGAATTNATTAATAAATTTTTATTAATAAAATTATACCCNATATTATTTTCTAAATTTTCNAAATTTTCTGGATTATTATTCATTAAAATGGAGCTGCTGTNCCTATACGAGTATTNATTGTTGCTTCAGCAATNGATCGTCCATCNACTAATTTTGGCTGTCTTCGNGGACTCCANCTTCTTCTACGACTTTTAAGAATCATTTCGTGATTTGGTAAAAAATTAAATTTTGAAAAAATCCACATCAATGGATAAGTTAATTTAGANAAATTATAAAGATTTCTGTANCTATATAAATCTTCTTTTTTATTATAGTTNGAAATAATCCAGACGGGTATTTTAAAAAAGGATCTTTGGATTAAATCATTAAAAACAGCCAAAGTTTCTAATAATGCATTTGAATAAGAATTAATTTCTGGAACATCAAAACCATCTTTAAGAATTCTATATAATTGATCAGATGTATAGCCATTTCTAATAGCTCCAGTTGAGACAGGCTTAGTTTTAAAAATGTGCTGAAGTAAAGCAACTAAACTTCCTGGATATTTCTTTCTTTCGGAAATTATTACCCAGCCATTATTATTAATAACACGATGACACTCTTGAATAAATTCATAATCATCTAAGACATTTTTTAGACAATCAATTATGATTAATAAATCAAACTCACCATCTGAAAAAGGGATTTTATTATTATTAATAATCTCAGTTTTATTTTTTAAATAGTAGTTTAATGATTTCGAGCTTTTTTCATTAATTGACACGGTCGTCCAATTATTATGATTTTCCATTAATTTTTGACTTAAAACTGCATCTCCTGAACTTATTTCAAGTATTTTTAAATCTGAAACATTATTTAGATATGATTTAATTTTTTTTAACTTATTTTTTCTTCTTAATGAAACACTAAATAATTTTGTTTGCCATTCGTTTATTTCAGATTTTATTTTAGTTTTGGAAGAAAGCATAATATATTTATATAAGAAATTATTATTATTCACAAATTTAATATGTTTAAATTCTAATCTTATTCAATAAAGGAATTTAATAATGAATGACAACGATATTTTATCATTATTTAGAGAAACAGGAGCCTTATTAGAAGGTCATTTTGAATTACGTTCGGGTTTACGTAGTAATCAATATTTTCAGTGTGCTTTATTACTTCAGTATCCAGAGATTTCAGGAAAATTATGTGAATTATTAGTAAAGAAAATTAGGAAACTAATCAATATTGATGATGTAGATACAATTATATCTCCAGCAATTGGAGGAATAACCCTTGGGTATAATGTAGCTGGAATTTTGAAGAAAAAATTTATTTTTGTNGAAAAAGATAACGGTAAGCTTAAATTACGTCGTTTTAAAATAAATCAAAATGAACGATTTTTAATTATTGAAGATGTAATTACTAAAGGTGGAAGAGTAAAGGAAACAATTGATATTGTTCATTCATTTCATGCTCAAGTTTNAGCANTGGGTGTNTTAGTTGATAGAAGTAANAATAAAGTTCAATTTAATACTCCATATACAAGTCTTTTAAATATTAATCCAAAAACTTATGATCCCAATAATCTTCCTGAGTGGCTGAAAAAAATCCCAGTTACAAAACCTGGAAGTAAATAAAATTAATCAACCGCTTTACTTGTTAGTAAAGAGGTAGTACTTTACCGGCTGTTTTTAAAAAAAAAGGAGTTTTTGTGACACATCCTCTTGAAGCAATTGTAGCATTGCAAAAAAAAGATTTGAGATTAATTCGTCTTCTTAGAGAAGTACAAGATATACCTAAAAGAAAAGATGATATTGAACAACAAGTTAATGGATTTAAAAGAAAGTTAGAAGAGACTTCTGAGCAAAGAAAAAAAATTGAAGTAAAAATCAATGAATTAGAAAATGAAACATCATTAGCTAATGATAGAATAACTAAATATAAACAACAGCAGATGGATGCTGATACAAATGAACAATATAGAGCTTTTGTAAAAGAAATAGGTACCGTTGAAGAAGAAATTAAGGAATTTGAAGAACAAGAAATAAATTTTTTAGAAAAATTAGAAGATCTCAAGAAATCTGAACATAAATATAATAATCATTTATCTGAAGCACAGGAATCCATCTCAGATGAATTAAAAGAACTTGATGAACGAAATAATGAACTGAATGAACGATTAGAGCAAATGAAAGCAGATAGAAAGCTTTCCGCTGAAAAATGTGATCCTTTAATTTTAAAAAAATATGTTAGAATATTGCAAAATAAAAAAGATATTGCAGTGGTTCAAGTTTCAGATACTAACAATTGTTGTGGAGGCTGTCATATGCAATTACCTCCTCAAATCATTAATGATGCAAAGAATATAAATAAAATTGTTAATTGTAATTTTTGTGGACGTATTGTTTATAATTCTGGATAATTATTACAAATAGAGTGTATCGGTCGCATCAGTTTATGATGAGGAAAGTCCGGACTCCACAGGGTAAAGTGTCCTTTGGAAACAAAGGAGGTTACGAGCCATATCTCGTAAAACGGAAAGTGCTACAGAAAATAAACCGCCATTTATATGGTAAGGGTGAAAAGGTGAGGTAAAAGCTCATCATTTTTATTGGTAACAATAAAAATTTAGTAAACCCCACTTGGAGCAAGATCAAATAGGAAGTTTTGATGACCCGTCTAATAACTTCGGGTAGATCGCATAGATAAATGACCGACCTTTTTTNAAAAGGAACAGAATCCGGCTTACCGCTCTATTTGTATTAATTTCNTNATATANTGNAAAGATATCATAATATATAAAATTACTACAGATATTATATCAAAAGCATTATGATTTCCATCACAATAACTTTCACAGNTAGAAATAATTTGACTAAAATNAAATGTNTTTAATACTAGTCCAAATATAATTGCANNNAATGAAATTGATANNACAAATAACATTGTTTCTTTTTTTCCAATTATATTCCATAAAGTTGTTAAAGTTAAAGCATTTGTTGCTGGACCAATTATTAAAAAAATTAATACTGCNCCAGGAGATATTCCAATATTAATAAATGATAAAGCTAATGGTACAGATGCAGTNGAGCATATATACATTGGTATACTTAAAATNAACATTGATAAAATTTCTAAAAAAGATCCTCTATGAGAAATAAAAAAATCNTCCTGAAAAAATACAGATATTAAAGATGCTATTAAAATACCAAAAAACAGAGGNTTCGATANACTTTTTGGAAGAATATANAAAGCATAGTAGAAACAATCTTTTAAANTTCTATCATTTGTGTAATTTTTTTCTTTTTTTAAAATTACTTNTTCAGATCTAAATTTATTAAATATATTTATTATTAATCCAACTAATATTCCTGTTATAAAAGCAACAATAACTCTAAATATTGTAAATACAGNTCCCATCATATCAAATGTTACNATTATTGAATCTACTCCAGTTTGTGGAGTTGAGGCTACAAATGCCGCTGTTGAAGATTTACTTGCNCCTCTTTCTCGTAATGACGCAGCTATAGGAATAACTCCACAAGAGCATACAGGAAGAGGAATTCCTAAAATTACAGATTTAAAAACAGCAAATTTACTATTTTCAGATAAATGTTTTTTTATGGTATTTTTTGATATAAAGATAGATGTGATTCCAGCTAAAAAAAATCCTAAAAGTAAATAAGGAGCCATTTCTATTGAAAGATTCCAAAATTGGTTGAGAATATTAATAATCATAAGATTAAATACTAATATCATATGGAAAAAAATTGGTCATCAGAAATAATAAATAAGTTAAAAAATACACCTAATAAGCCTGGATGCTATATTATGAGGGATAATGATGGTGTAATAATTTATATTGGAAAAGCAAAGTCATTACGGAAAAGACTTCAATCTTATTTCAGACCTCATTCATTTAGAAATGCAAATCATAAAAATAAAGGATTAATAAAATCAATATCNAATTTTGATTACATAGTTCTTAAGAGTAATTATGAGGCAATTATAAGGGANGGTCATTTAATAAAAAAATATCAACCTTATTATAATGTNCTATGGAAAGATGATAAAAATTTTCAATTTATAAGAATAGATATAAANGCCNCTCCGCCNACNGTTAATTTATCAAGAGTAAAANATAANGATAAATGTTTTTACTATGGNCCNNTAATTAAAAGTAGAGTNGCTAATACNGCGATTAAATATATCGAGAAATTTTTTGGNTTTAAAATAATTTTAAGNAATAGAAATTCTAATTATAGNTCTTCAGAAAATGATTTAAGAATAAAATTNAAAATACCAGAANTNGANAATNCTTCNTATATNAAAAAGAAAGNTTATCTTGATGAAGTTTCAAAGTTTTTATCTGGAAAAAGAATTGATTTGTTAGAAAATCTTAAATCTGAAATGTTNGATTTCTCCAAAANAAAGGATTTTGAATCAGCTGCACAAATTAGAGATTTGCTAAATGAGTTAAAAAAAATNAATAAAAATAAAATTAATTTAAAGAAATCNNTTGAGGANATNAATCATGATCATTTTAATGGTATNATAGAATTAAAAAAAATATTAAAACTTTCTATTATTCCTACTAATATTGAATGTTTTGATATATCTAATATATCAGGAACAAACTCTGTTGGAGGTATGGTCGTAGCAAAAAATGGTTTACCTGCGAAAAATAAATACAGAAAGTTTATTATAAATTCTGTAAAAGGTATAGATGATCCAAAGTCAATTGCAGAGGTAGTAAGAAGAAGATATTCTCGTATCATTAAAGAAGAAGAAATTTTCCCTGATTTAATCATTGTTGATGGCGGAATTACACAATTACGTGCAGCAAAAGATGAATTGATAAAATTAAATATAAACATTCCAATTGTTGGATTAGCTAAAAGATATGAAGAGATTGTTTGGGATTTTAAAAATAATTCATCTAATATAATTCTAAAAAAGAATTCAGATGCTTTTAGGGTTATAACAAGATTACGTGATGAATCTCATAGATTTGCAATTACATTTCATAGATCATTAAGAAATAAAAAAACATTAGAATCTATTTTAGATTCAATTGATGGTATTGGTAATTTCAAAAAAAATAATTTATTAAAACATTTTGGATCAGTAGCTAAAATTAAAACCGCATCAATAAAATCAATATCAAGGGTTAATGGTATAGGACTTCATACAGCAGAAATTATTTATAAAAAATTTAATAATACTGATGGTTAAATGATATCTTTTTTTATTTAATGTTGNGTTATGGAGAAAAATTTTAATATTAACAATTTTTTTAAAAATAATAATTTTAAGAGAACTAGAAGATATGATGAACATATTATAAATGGTTATTTTGCAAATAATCTTCAAATTGTTTTTGTTCGTAAAATTAAAAAGGATAATTTGATTTTAAATGAGATAATTTTTCTTGGAGTAGATTTATTTAAAGAAAATTTAATAATAGGTTTTATTCTAAAAAACGATTTAATTAAGGATGGTGTTTTATTTAATAAATCGTCTTCAGTTCCATTATCAAAAATTTCACTAGAATCATTTGATAATGTTTTAAAAAAATTTGGAATCAAAATTTAAAAATGGAGTAATTAATATGGACTATGAAAATTTATATGCAAATAGGATTGGTGGATCAAATTTTGGTAAAGACACTACAATTTATAAATTTGAAAAAATTAAAAGAGCTAAAGCAAAGGCAATANAAANCAATCCTAATTTAGAAATTATAGATTTTGGTGTTGGAGAACCTGATAAAATTGCACCGAAAATTATTAGAGATTCTTTAAAAATAGCTGTTGATAAGAGTGAGAACAGNGGCTATTCAGATAANGGAACTTCTATTTTTAAGAATGCAGCAATAAAATATATGGATAATTTNTTTAANGTTAAANTAAATCCTGATACAGAAATTAATCATAATATNGGAATTAAATCTTCTTTATCAATGATTCCTTTAGCATTTGTAAATAAAGGTGATATTGTATTCCAAACCGTTCCTGGTTATCCTGTTATGGCAACTCATTCAAAATATTTAGGAGCNCANATTGTAAATATCCCATTNNTAGANGAAAATAATTTTTTACCAGATTTATCTAAAATTAATTCTGATGACGCAAAAAAAGCTAAATTATTTTATATTAATTATCCAAATAACCCTACTGGTGCAGTTGCAACTGATAGTTTTTATGATGAACTTATTGAATTTGCCTTAANAAATAATATTTTAATTGTTCAAGATGCTCCTTATGCAACATTANTATTTGATCAAAATTATAAATCAATATTACAAAGACCAAATGCNAAAAAATGTGCAATAGAATTACATTCTATGTCAAAAAGTTTTAATATGACTGGATGGCGNTTAGGNTTTTTTTGTGGTGCACCGTGGGCTGTAAA
This sequence comes from Kiritimatiellaceae bacterium, assembly GCA_002712105.1. Classification (GTDB taxonomy): domain Bacteria; phylum Verrucomicrobiota; class Kiritimatiellia; order Kiritimatiellales; family Pontiellaceae; genus Pontiella. The sequence goes on along the minus strand of PASA01000013.1, from coordinate 2,935 downwards.
GGCTTTAGCATATATTAAGGATAATTCTGATAGCGGNCAATTNAAAGCAATTCAAGAGGCAGCTTCTGAAGGTATNGCAGACATNCATTTAGCAAAAGAAATATCTGACCATTATAAAAAAAGATTAGAAAAAATGGTAAATGTTTTAAAATCTATAGGTTTTAATGCGCATATGCCAAAGGGAACTTTTTACTTATATGTTAATGCACCTGTAGGAGCAGAAAATGTAAAATTTCAGAATGCTGAAGAAGCTGCTCTATATCTTATTGAAAATTATGGTATTTCAACTGTTCCNTGGGATGATAATGGGGCTTTTTTAAGATTTGGAGCTGTATTTGAATCAAAAGATNATAAGGATGATGAAAGAGTATTAAATCTTTTATCAGATCGTTTNCGTAACGCNAATTTAATCTTTTAAATTTTAGATTTTATAGATAATGAAATGGATTATATATAATTTTTTNTTTTTATTCTTTNTTNTATTATTTTCACCAAAATTTATTAGCAGGATTGNTAAAAGGGGAGGATATTATAAAAACTTTTCNAACCGNTTNTCNATTTANAAAAATATAAATTTTAACAATAACTNGTTTAAAAATAAAATATGGATTCATGGCGTAAGTGTTGGNGAAATAAATATTGCCCTNGAATTAATTAAAAAAATTAGGAAAAAAAATAATTCAGTNTTTTTTNTTATTAGTACAAATACATCAACTGCTTATAAAATAGTAGAAAAAGANAAGCATAATGACGATATTTTGATTTATTTTCCTTTTGATATTCCTGTANTTATCAACAAGAGTCTTAAAATTATTAACCCACANCAAATATTATTAATTGAGGGTGAATTTTGGCCTAATCTTGTATTAAAAGCTAAAAAATTAAATATTCCTNTNCATTTAATTAANGCAAGAATTTCAAATTCATCNTACAAAAATTATTTATTNTTTAANTACTTCACAAAAGATNTNNTNTCNAANATAAGNACTATATCTGTACAATCAGAAAACGANTNNAAAAAATTTATTAAACTTGGAGCAAATAANANCTCNATTTNTGTTGCTGGAAGTATGAAATTTGATTTNGTAAAANCTTCAAAAANTTTANCAATATCNANTTTTTTTAATANTAAATTTNATTTAGANAAACAAAATAAANTNTTTTTAATGGGTGTTTCNACATGGCCNAATGAAGAAAAATTAATTTTAGATACNTATCAAAGTTTAAAAAAAACNTTTTCTGAACTTATTCTAATTATTGCNCCNAGACATATTGAAAGAGTNCCNGANATAGAAAANTTAATAAAAAGTTTTCAATATAAAATNATTAAACGGAGTGATNATTTAAATTTTAAAATATATGATAATGAAGTTTTGTTAATTGATAGTACAGGTGAACTTAACTCAATATTTGACGAAATAGATATATCATATATAGGGAAAAGTTTTACAATACCAAATATTGGAGGTCAAAATCTCATTGAGCCTGCAAGTAAGAATACAGTTATTATAACAGGAAAATATATGGATAATTTTAGAGATATAATTTCAATATTTGATAAATTTAATGCAAGGTTAGTTATAAAAAATAGTAAAGATCTAGAATTGAAAATTAAGAATCTTCTTGTAAATAAAAGTTATTTGAATGATATGAAGAATAAATCTGGAAAAGCTATTGCTTATGGAAAAGGAGCGCTTGATAAAACACTAACTTATATCAAGCTTAATTAAGAAACTAATAATGTCTGATATTTACTCCGAAAATAATAAGATAAAAAAATCACATTTTAATTTAAAATTTGAAAAATATAAATTTAGCAAAAGGAAATTAAAGCGAGCTAAAAATTCTGGGTTAAGAAGATTTTTTCATCTTTTTAAAAAGGATAAATCAAAAATATTCATATTCATTCTATTTGTAATGATTATTATATTAATATTAATTTTGTCTGCAATTTCTCAATTTATCCAATAAATATTTAAAAATTTAATGTATTTTTAATTTATAAAATTTACCTTCGATTTTTATTTTTTTTGTAAGATTTTTAATATGTAATACGATTTAGTAAAAAATTAACAAAAAGTTTTTTATAATGCCAAAAAAGAAATTTAATGATTATAAAGTTGCAGATATAAATCTCGCAGAATATGGCAAAAAAGAAATCCTTATTGCTGAATCAGAAATGCCTGGATTAATGTCTTTGCGTAAAAAATATAAAGATTCAAAACCTTTAAGTGGTGCAAGAATTACTGGCTCTTTGCATATGACAGTTCAAACAGCAATGTTAATTCAAACTCTTGAACTATTAGGCGCAAAAGTAAGATGGGCTAGCTGCAATGTTTTTTCAACACAGGATCATGCAGCTGCAGCTATTGCGTCTAATGGTACGCCTGTTTATGCAGTTAAGGGAGAGTCCCTTGAAGAATATTGGGAATATACAGATAAAATTTTGGATTGGGGAAATGGAAAAGGTCCAAATTTAATTCTCGATGATGGTGGTGATGCCACATTATTTATTCATTTAGGACTTAAAGCTGAATCGAATCCAAAAATTTTAGAAAAAAGACCTGATAGTTTAGAAGAATCAATTTTATTTAAACAACTTAAGAAATCCTTAAAAAAAGATCCTAAAAGATTTTCAAGAATAGCAAATCATATTTTAGGTGTTTCTGAAGAAACAACAACCGGAGTTCATAGACTTTATAAAATGCAAGAGAGAGGGGAATTATTGTTTCCAGCCATAAACGTAAATGATTCTGTAACTAAAAGTAAATTTGATAATCTTTATGGATGCAGGCATTCACTTGTTGATGCAATTATGAGAGCAACAGATATAATGATTTCAGGAAAAGTTGCTGTTGTAGCTGGATACGGAGATGTAGGAAAGGGTTCAGTTCAATCCCTTAAAGGTCAAGGTGCAAGAATAATTGTTACAGAA
>PASA01000012.1 GCA_002712105.1 Kiritimatiellaceae bacterium | reverse complement strand
TTTTAATCCTGCCATAATAAACTCCTAAAATCATAGCAAGGATGATGATCAATTTCGGCATTAACTGCTAATGCCGCAGAGTAATGCGAACCAGCTTTAACACTATAAACGAACCAATCATCAATTTTACACTTGAGGGGTATTTTATTATCAACAAATGATATATTTGTTTTTTTTATTTCNGTGAGCAACCTTNTTCCTTTAGCTTTAATAATTGCTTCCTTACGAGACCATAAATCAAAAAAAAGTCTTTTCGGGTCNTCTGAATTAATCAAAAAAATTTGCTCTTCTTGATTAAAATACCTTTTCGAAATACGTAAAAAATCAATGTCTCTAATTGCTTCTAAATCTACACCTATTGAATGATCCTTACAAAAAGCTAAAATTATCCAATCAGATGAATGTGAAATATTAAAATTAATCCTACTNTTCGGCAAAAAAGGTTTTCCATCTTTAGTTTTGGAAAAATTTAACTCTTCAGGGGCAGAATTTTCATAAGCTCCAAGAAGTATTCTTAATGCTCCTCTTGCTAAGACTGATGCTCGAGCATGATTTTTATTTTTGAAATTATTTGCTTTAGATTGCTCATTTATCGATAAAATATTATAAATATTATCAATATTTTTACTATATCTAGAAACTTGAATTCCCCAAATTGATATTGAGTTGTTAGAAAGTTTTTTTACATCTTTAATTGAACTTACTAATTCCATATTTTTAATTATATCTTAAAAAAAAATTATCTCAAACGCTTTTAATCATTCCATTGACCTTCGATTAAATAAATTGCTAAGATGAAAAATTATTAAGGATTTAAATTATGGATCAAAATGAACGAAAAAAAGTTGGTATACCAACTTTGAAAAGACTTCCCTTATATTTGCGATTACTTCGTCAAATGAAAGATGATGGTCGTGATTATGCCTCTGGAACAGTTGTTGCCAAGAAATTGAGCTTAGATCCTATTGTAGTCAGAAAAGATTTAGCTATTACAGGCGCTGTAGGAAGACCTAGATTAGGGTTTCAAATGGATGAAATTATTGAAGCAATTGAAGATTTTTTAGGATGGACAAATACATCTGAAGCTTTTTTAGTTGGTGTTGGAAATTTGGGTAGGGCTTTGTTAAGACACAAGGGATTTGAACAACATGGACTTAAAATTATTTCAGGTTTTGATTCTAATCCTACAATAGTTGGAGATGTGATCGCTGGAAAAAAAATTTATGATATTGCTGATTTAAAAACACGTGCTAAATCTCGTCATATTCAAATTGGCATTTTAACTGTATCTCCTCCTTATGCACAATCAATTGCTGATATTATGGTTGAAGCTGGAATAAGAGCAATTTGGAATTTTACTCCTATCACATTAAATGTCCCAGATTATGTAATTTTACAAAGAGAAGAACTTGCTTCAAGTCTAGCGGTATTATCCCATAGACTTTTAGTTGATAAAGAGTAATAGTGGTGCTCGGAGTGGGACTTGAACCCACATGAGATTTAACTCTCACAAGGCCCTCAACCTTGCGTGTCTACCAATTCCACCACCCGAGCATTTTTATTAATTTTATAAAAATTTAAACTAAAGACTTAATAGAATAATCAAAATAATGTAAGCAAATTTTTTTAATTAATTTCTCAATTTTTTTCTAATAAATAATTTGGTGGTAAGCTACATTTTAATTCTTTACCAAGTAATTTTTCGATTTTAGGTAATTCAAACGATTCAATCTCACATGCAAATGTTATTGATTTTCCTACCGCTCCTGCCCTTCCTGTTCTTCCTATTCTATGCACATAATCTTCTGGGTTCTCTGGAATATTAAAATTAATAACATGACTTATTCCATCAATATGAATACCTCTACCTGCAACATCAGTAGCTACAAGTATTTTTATTTTACTCAATCTAAAATCTTCTAGAATATTTAACCTCTTCTTTTGAGAAATCGCACCTGACAGCATTGAACTTTTTAATCCATTACATATTAATTTATTAGTTAATCTTTCTGCCTGATCTCTTCTATTAGTAAAAATTATTATCTTTGACGGTTTATCTTTATTAATGATATTTTTTAATAAATTAAATTTTTGTTGATCGGTTACAATATATATTATTTGTTCCACACTATCTACAGCTACTTGAGACGGTTGAATATCAATTTTTTTTGGATTTACCATCCATGCTGATGCAAGTCTCATTACTTCATCAGAAAATGTTGCACTAAATAGTAAAGTTTGTCTTTTTTCTTTTACTGGTAGTTTATAAATAATTTTTCTTACATCTGGTATAAATCCCATATCAAGCATTCTATCAGCTTCATCTATTACCATAATTTCAATAAATCTTAATGTAATATAACCTCTATTTTCAAAGTCTAACAATCTTCCTGGAGTAGCAACTACGATATCAACCTTATTTTCCTCTAATAGCTTTAATTGTTTGTTAAAATCTATACCTCCATACAAAACAACAGTTCGTAATTTTGAATATGCATTTAACTGTTTAGAATCCTTACCAATTTGAATAGCAAGCTCTCTTGTAGGAGCAATAATTAATGCTCTNGGAGATGCTTTGGAATGTTTTTTAAGTCTATTTCTTAAACAATGCTCAATAATAGTAACTAGAAATGCTGCTGTTTTTCCTGTCCCAGTTTGAGCTTTACCAATCATATCAAANCCTTTTAAAGCTCGAGGTAAAATATCTTTCTGAATGGGTGTTGTATATTTCCAATCAAGCTGCGTTATTCCGCGTAATAAAAATTCATGTAAATTTAAATCTTCGAATCTAATTTTTTTTAAGTCAGATTTTGAATTNGTTAAATTTTTTTGTCGTTCTTTTTTATCAATATTTTTTTTATTTGATGGCGGTCTNAAGTTTGAGGAANNTTTTATAATNGATGCTATTTTTTTTATAATGGTCAAAATTATNTCCCTTTTTTTTTAATTAACTTACAGCATTNAAAAGTAACTGTTGAATCCATTCATAAGCATTACATTCAGAAATTCCATTGTTAACGTTTTCGTCAAATTTTTTAGTNCAANTTAATTCTTTAATTGGACCATGTAAAGCTGCCATTGGAACAGGATCTGAGGTATGCCCTTTTAATGAGACAGGNGTTCTATGATCCATACAAAGTATTAATAAATATTCTTCATTTTGACTCTCAAGCCAATTCAAAATAGGTAGACAAATTTCACTATCAAATAACTCAATAGCTCTTGTTTTTAATTTTGCATCACCTAAATGGCCACATTCATCTGGCGCTTCAATATGAACAAAAACAAAATCTTCGTCTTTTAATATTTCTAATGCCGCTTTTACTTTTCCTTTGTAATTCGTATCAATAAATCCCGTTGCTCCTTCGACAGCTGGNGCTTTTAGTCCTGTTAAACTTGCTAATCCTTTTAATAAGTCTACNGCNGATATTATTCCTCCGCTTAATCCATATAAATTTTTATATGATTCTAATTTCATCTGTCTTCCTTGACCCCATAGCCATATATGNGTTGCTGGATTTTTTCCTTCTTTAATACGCGTTANGTTTACGGGATGATTTTTNAAAATCTTATGTGACGCNTTCATTACATCAATAATCCTATCTGCATCAATTCCAGTAGGTAAAAATTCTAAAATATTTTTGTCGATAATTTCGTGAGGNGGAATACAAATAGTGTTTTCACCCATTCCCTTTGTCATTAAAATATGTCTGTACTGAACACCACTNTAAAAATTTATTTGTTCGTCACCCAACTCATTTTGAAGAAATTTAATGATTTCNTCAGACTCNTTGGATGAAATATGTCCGGCAGAATAATCTTTCATTATATTATCTTCGATTGTCACAAGATTACATCTAAAAGCTACATCTGATGGGTTCATTTTAATGTTTGCACCTGCTGCTTCAATTGGAGCTCTTCCTGTGTAACTATGTTCGGCATCATATCCAAGTAAAGCCATATTAGCGACATCACTTCCAGGAGATAAATTTTTCGGAACAGTATTAACCATTCTTAAATCACCAGAACTAGCTATTTTTTGAAGCGTAGGAGCTTTTGCGGCCTGCAANGGCGTAAGTCCACCTAGNCTTTCAACAGGAAAATCACCCATTCCATCTCCGACNAACACAACAATCTTCATATTAATACCAACCTTATTTNTTTACATAATCAAATAAATTACCTTCATCTACAATATTTAAGATTATGAATTTTTTAAAAAGATATATTATTAAACTAAATTTAATATTATAAATAAACGAAACATGATGACAAATAATCTACATACTAACCCTTTGTNCAAGAAGGAACAATTTGGCGAACCTATTCCAAATGACGATCATGCAATATCAGTCTGCCTTCCTACGTGGGAAGATATTGTAAATTATGAAGAGAGAGANCCTGATTCAATAAAAAAGCTNAAGGCTGGCTATCCTCGNTTTGTCTATCATCCACAAATTGATTCTATTCATGAAAAATTTAGTAAGAATTCAAATAATGAAATACANTTATATCCAACCTACAAGGCAGCNAGAAGAGCANTAGATTTTTTAATCTCTAAAAATCCANAAGCTAATATTAANTCTTATCCAAAATCGAATGTTTATGTTGTTGAGTTTCCAAAAAGTTCTTTAAAAGATGCAAAATTATATTGGCAACTTAGTGGTGAAGGAATTTCATCCCGCTGTGCATCTTCACTTCTATCATCTAAAAAGATTACAAAAGGTAATGGATCAGANTATGAGAAAGTAAAAGAGAAATTGTCAAAACTATTAAGCGTTGATTCATGTGATATTTATATTTTTCCAAGTGGAATGTCTGCAATTTATACTGCTATGAATACAGTTAAAAAAATTTTTCCAGATAGAGAATTTTGTCAATTTGGGTTTCCATATGGCGACACATTGAAACTTTTAGAAAATTTTAATTCTAAAAATACTTTATTTTATCCTCATGCAGATGAAACAGATTTAAAGGAGCTCGAAAAAATTGTTTCGAAAAACCCAATTGCTGGTTTATTTACCGAGTTTCCATCCAATCCACTTTTAAAAAGTGCTGATTTAAAAAAAATAAGAAAATTAGCTAATGACTTCCACTTTCCGATTGTTACTGACGAAACTTTAGGCGCTCTTCTAAATACAAATGCACATCAATTTTCTGATATATCCACAATAAGCCTAACTAAATATTTCTCTGGCGAAGGTAATGTAATGAGCGGTGCTTTAGTTATTAATCCAGATCAACCATTTTATCATTTGTTAAAACCTCTAATTGAAATAGAATTTGAAGAGGAGATGTTGTTTGAAGATGACATCAAACAATTAAACAAAAATTCAGTTAACATTTTAGATAGAATTTCAACTATCAATAACAATACATTGGAAATTGTTAATTATTTAAACCACCACAAAGCTATTGAGCAAATTTGGCATCCAAGCATAACCGATACTACTATCTATAATAATTTTAAGAAAAGTGATAATGGATATGGAGGTGTATTATCATTTGTTTTGAAAAATGCTCCCAAAAAAACACGTGATTTTTACGATAAAATAGCCTTTTCTAAGGGTCCTAATCTAGGAGCAACATATTCTTTATGTTGTCCATTTGTCATGCTTGCTCATTATAATGAATTAGAATGGGCAGAAAAAATGGGTGCTTCTAGATGGCTTATTCGACTTTCTATTGGTCTAGAACCTCCCGAAAATTTAATTGATAGATTAAATTTTGCATTAAGTTAAATAAAAAAAAAGCGCCTGGTTAGGCGCTTTATTAGTTACATCAGATTAAAAATCTTAGAAAAGATCTCCGCTAATGCTTACAACAAGTACGTCGTCTTCTGTAACATAACCAGCGATGTCACCATCATTGATTGTTGTGTAAGAAACTCCAACGTCTACAGGACCTATTGTTCCTACGTCAGCTGCAATTGTAACTGCAGAATAAGCTTCTTCATCTGAAGTTCCGTCGTCAAGTGATCCAACTTCGTATGAAAGTGAACCAGCAATGTCAGCAGAAATATCAAAACCATAAGATGCACCGAAGATTGTGTAATCTCCCATTGCTCCGTCCATAGTTTTGTTTAAAGCTGCGCTTAAATCAACTCCAGCAATGCTGTAGTCAAGGTAAACAGAAGCTTCTGTATCAGCTTCACCAGCTGTATAGATATACTCACACAATCCAACAGATATCGCAATTCCTGCAATTTCTGTAACATCATAGCCAACAAAGAAGTCTACTTCTTCGAAAGCATCTGTTCCAGTATTGTATGACGCCCATGCTCCAATATCTAATCCAAGAACAGATGTATCCATACTTGGTTGTATTGCAGCACTGTCATGGACAGTTGCACCACGGAAAATATACGCAGATGCATAATCAACACCAGCATAAACCGCAGTAGTACTCATTGCTACTAATAACGCAATAACTTTTTTCATTATTTACTCCTTATACTATAGTTAAGTTTAAGTTTTAAACTATGAGCTGAGTTCACCTCGTGCTCAAAGCTCATCGATGATTCAAAGAATGTGCCTTTCTAATTAAAAACTGTCAACAACTAATAATTAGTTTTTATTATACAATAAAAACATTAAATGGGTGACAATAATTCATCAAATCAAATAGTTTAAATTTATTAATAATCACATTTTATAAAATAAAAAAACATTTAAATAAGTTAAAAATATTTATTATTTAGTCAAAATATTTATTATTTAGTCAATTATTTATGCATTTCTCATGCCAATATTAAAATACCCGAAAAATTCATAAAATTTAAAATAATATACTATAAGTTATAACTAATTTGTTGTAATTTTTCTTTTATAAAACAAAATTGTTATTAATTTTATGTTAAGGTGACGCAATGATCGAAAAAATTTCTGGTTACACTAGATTCCTGAAAGCAATAGAAGCCCAGCCTGTTGATCGACCTCCAATTTGGATGATGAGACAAGCAGGAAGGTCTCTTCCCGAATATCTTGAATTAAAAAAAGGAAGAAATTTTTCTGATTTAGTTAATGATCCTTTTCTTGCGAAAGAGATTACTCTTCAACCCCTTGAAAGATTTGATTACGACGCCGCAATTGTTTTTTCAGATATTTTAGTAGTGGCTGAAATGATGGGAATTAATTATGAAGTGCAAGAAAAAGGAGGAGTAAAAGTAGATTTTGATTTATCACATAATAATGATTTGAAAAAAATTAGCTCACATAGTTCCAACAAACAAAATAATACTCCCGAAGCAATTAAGCTAATTTCTGAGGAAATCAAAGGAAGTAAAGCTATTATAGGTTTTGCAGGNTCTCCTTGGACTTTAGNATCATATATAATTGAAGGAGGTAGNTCAAAAGATAATTTAAAATCGAGAGCAATCGCTAACGAAANTCCCAAATTACTTGATNGCTTTCTTGAAAGGATTACAGATACAACAATTNAATANTTGAATGATCAAATAAATGCTGGAGCAGATGTAATTCAAATTTTTGANAGTCAAGGAGGAACTCTTTCAAGTTATCATTATTGGAATNTAAGCGGAAAATGGATNAAAAAAATTATAGATAGTCTTGGAAAAAGAGTTCCTTTTATTGTTTTTGCAAGAGGAGTTCATCATAACTGGGATGAATTGACTTATACTGGANCAAATGCNTTAAGCATTGATTGGAATATTAATATAAAGAAAACGGCTGATTTTTTACCNAAAAATGTAGCTATACAGGGAAATCTTGATCCTGCATTACTNACAACTAATCCAGATGCAGCAATNGCAGCCACAAAANTNATTTTAGANGATATGAAAAATAGAAATGGATTTATTTTTAATCTTGGACACGGAGTCACGCCAAACGCCAAAATTGAAACTATCCAAGCTGTAACNAATACTGTTCAAAATTATTTANNNTATTGATTGGATATAATCTTTTATGCAAAAAGTTGGAATTATTGGGGCTGGTATATGTGGGTTAAATNCAGCNCTNACANTACATAAAAANAANATTGATTTTCAAGTTTTTGAATCAACNAACGAGCCAGGTGGTGCTATNAAAACAAAATTCCTTTTTGATTCGATAATCGAAACNGGTCCAAATTCAATTAATGGAAAAAATGAAGATGTTGATGACCTAATNAANTTTTTATCCNTAAANAAAGAATGTTNTTTTTCNAACAAAGANTCAAAAAATAGATATNTCTTAAAAAANAATAAAATTNTTTCAATTCCNAAATCTCCCNGTCAAATAATAACNAGCGAAATNTTATCNTTATCATCAAAATTAAACTTGTTGAAAGAGCCNTTTATNAAAAGTAAANGCACAATAGANGAATCAATAGAAGATTTTATTCTCNGAAGNCTTGGACAAGAATTTTTAGATTACATNGTTAATCCTTTTATAAATGGNATTTATGCNGGAGANCNATCGAAACTTTGTGCCTCAAAAGCGTTTCCAAAATTAATTGAAATTGAACATGAATATGGATCNATTATTAAGGGGTTAATAAAATTAAAAAAACAAAAACATTCCGGAGAAAATAAGATATTTACATTTAATAATGGTCTTCAAGTACTTCCAATAAAAATAGCAGAATTAATTAAAGAAAAAATTAGGTACGAACATACTGTTAAAGAAATTAAACAAATTGAAAATAACTTATGGTCTATAGATGGTGAGTNTTTTTCTCATATTGTATTCACGCANCCCGCATATTCATTCAAACATATTAAAACTCCTTTAAACTTATCATTTATTTCTGAAATTTACTACTCACCTGTTACATCTGTAAGTCTTATATACAATAAAAATCAATTTAAAGAGAACCTNGATGGATTTGGACTTCTTATNCCCGAATGTGAAAAAAAATTCATTTTGGGCGTTCTATTTCAAAGTGTAATTTTTTCAAATCGATGTCCTGATGATAAAGTTCTTTTAACAGTATTCGTGGGAGGAGCTAAAAACCCAAATCGGATATGTTGTGATTCAAATGAATTATTATCAAAAATTGAAAATGATCTTTCTAATTTTTTAAANATNGATGGATCNGCANAAAATTATCATATCACAAAATGGGATAAAGCAATTCCCCAATATGAAATTAATACTATTAAAATTCATCAAAAAATTAAAAATATTGAAGAAAAATTTGGAAATATTTATTTTGGAGGAAATTATATTGGAGGAATTTCGCTCCCAAATGCGATTTCAAACGGNAAAAAAATTGGTGATAAAATAGTTAATAATATGAAAAATAGAAAGGTATTTAGTTNTTAAACGATTTTANTNAGGAGTAACTATGAAGCGTGGATTTTTATTAATGAACACAGGTTCGCCTGATTCCCCTGAAGTTAAGGATGTTAAATCTTACCTTGGCCAATTTTTAATGGACCCATACGTAATAGATTTNCCCTACCCNCTTAGGGCAATATTAGTTTATGGTATAATATTAAATACAAGACCAAAAAAGTCTGCAGAAGCTTATAAATCAATATGGACAGATAATGGCTCNCCTTTGATTTATTATTGCGAAATGTTAACAAAATCTCTTAAATTATCTCATGATGAGCCAATTGANTTAGCTATGGCATACGGTAATCCATCATTACCCAANGCAATAGATAAACTGATCGANGCTGATGTAGAAGAAATATGTCTTTTACCTTTGTTTCCTCAATATGCAATGGCCACTGTGGGGTCTTGTATCGGATGGTTAAAAAAAATATTAAATCAAAAAAAATTTTCTGGAATAGTCAGAATGGCTCCGCCCTACCATAATCATGATTCATATGTTGAACCTATTGCTGATAGGATTAAAGATGCCAACGAACATATTTTATTTAGTTATCATGGTATACCCGAGAGACATTTAAGAAAAGCTGATCCGACTCAAAAACATTGTATGAAAGTAAATGATTGTTGCAACGTAAAAAATACTGGAGCGCATGCCGTTTGTTACAGGCAACAGTGCTTAGAAACAACTAAATTAATTGTTGAAAAAGCGGGATTACATGAAGAAAATTATTCTGTTAGCTTTCAATCAAGATTGGGTGCCAATAAATTTAATGAATGGCTCAAACCCTATACAGATAAAACTTTAAAAGAAATGCCGAAAAAAGGTATTAAAAATCTAGCTGTATTATGTCCTGCTTTTTTTTGTGACTGTCTTGAGACTTTAGAAGAAATTGAGGAAGAAGGAAAAGAAATTTTTATGGATGCTGGAGGAGAATCCTACAGAATGATACCTTGTCTAAACGATAGTGGTGAAGGTATTAATTGCTTGGAAACAGTAATCAAAAATGCTGATAATTGGCCAATTGAATATAATTAGGGAATTTGAACTTCAACTCTGTTATAGCGATAATTATCTTCAATGGGTATAACAGCAATCGTTTGATGTATTTCACCATCAATCCAATCATTTGTTTCAACCCAAGTACTGTTAATTAGATTTGTACAAAATTGAACTTGGTACTGTCTAAATGGAGAACTCAAAAAAACTAGATTTGTTTTATTTTGTTGGCCTATTATTTTAAAATAAGAATTTATATCAATTGGATTTGTATCTGCAATCCACTCTTCATAATTTGAAAATGAATCTCCGTCTTCATCATTCCACGGTACCATATCTGATCCATTACCATAAGCTGCCTCATAATGATCCGGTAAGCCATCTGAATCTGAATCATACTCGTTAATCGTATTATTAATCCAAATATCGTATTCTTTCAAAGATGCTGCTACATTACCAGTATGGTAAGGGGGCAATCCGCTAACATATAATAATACTCCAGCAAGTTTCCATTCTCCTCCATTAAAAACAAAAACTCCCCCACCTGAATCATATTGAGTTGCTCCTGCTTCATATGGTGTATTGTTTAAATTAAAAGTCATATTAAAATATTTTGTAATAACAGGCCCTACAGATCCCCCATCATCAATAATAGGAGTAGTGCCTGTTGAGCTCATTCTATTTGTTCCCCACCGCTTAATACCTTCCCCTTGAGGACCATTATCATCAGGAACACCATTGCCATTTGTAAATGATGTTGAATAAACTGTTCCTGTTCTTCCCCAGCCAGAAAGAACTAAAGTTTGGCTAGGAAAAACTGATCGACTATGAATTGGATAATAACCTGGAAAGGATCTATCAAATCGTACAAGAGCTAAATCAGCCTTGTCACTATTTTCTGGATCATAATCCGGCGAATGATAAACAACCTGCAGTGAAGAAAAAGTTTCTCCGTTAATAATTAATGTTCCATCTTCTAAATCATCAGCTACATGACCAGCTGTTAATAGCCAATTTGAATGAATGGCAATACCTGAACTTCCTTTAAAGGAATAAATATAATCCCAATCGAATGAGGAGAAATCAGATATATTAGAAGGATTATTTTCTGAAACGGATACATTACTAGTTGCTATTCCCATTGATGAGTTAACAAATAATATTATAAAAAATGATATTATAGATAATTTCACATTTTAAACATATTGTAATTTGTTATTTTCATCAAGTTATTTTATATTTTACGAATAGTATGAATAAGGATTTATTATATTCCAAACCCTTGCCATTAATTAGTGATTTTAAATTTGACAACTCTGTTGTTAATGTTTTTTCAGATATGATTAATCGGTCTGTCCCTGGATATAAAACAACACTAAATTTAATAAATATTTTAACATCTATTCATTTTAATAATAAAACAAATATTTATGATATTGGATGCTCACTCGGAGACTCTTCAGCAGCTTCTATAAGAGGAATTATAAATGAAGATTATCATTTTTTTGCAATAGATACATCAAAGGAAATGATTAATGAATGTAAAAAAAATTTATTAAAAAAATATCCTCAAAAAAAAATTATATTCATAAATAACGATGCTTTAAAAATAAAATTTGAAAATGCATCAATCGTTATTTTTAATTTNACGTTACAATTTATTCCAATTGACCAAAGAAAAGATCTGCTAGATAGAATATNTAAAGGTATGAATAAAAACGGTATNTTAATNTTATCTGAAAAAATTNTATTTAATGATCATAATANACAAAAAAATAAAAATATTCTTCATGATAAATTCAAATCANTAAATGGTTATTCAAACCTTGAGATTAGTCAAAAAAAAGANGCTTTAAAAAAAATACTTTTACCAGAAACANCTAATGATCACATATTAAGACTTCAAAAAATTGGGTACAAAAATATAAGTGTNATTTATCAATGTATAAATTTCTCAACTATAATTGCTTTTAAATAATGAATTATATCGATTTCTATAAAATTTTAAACNACACATCACTCAATTCTTNTATAAATGAGTTTGAGAAAAAAATTGAACAAAATCTATGCTCGAAAAGNNATCCTCAAATAATTGANTGGAACAACTTACTTGATAAAGTTCCTANGCCATCTCCGNAGNAAATTAATCTTAAATCAGGNGTTATCGCTGAGGGAGATTTCATTATTAATTTGGAAGAAGATTTAAAAAAATTNTCTCCTTGGAGAAAAGGACCATTTGTTCTTTATGGAACAAAGATAAATAGTGAGTGGCGNTCAGATTGGAAATGGGAGCGATTAATAAACCTAATAAGTCCNTTAAAAAACAAAAATATCTTAGATATAGGTTGTGGAAATGGTTATCATTTNTGGCGAATGATTGGCGAAGNAGCTAGATTAGNCATAGGAATTGATCCTCAACCTTTATTTATTTATCAATTNTTTGTAATCAAAAAATTATTAGGGNGGATAAATAATTGTTGGGCGCTTCCACTAACTTTTGAAGAGTTTCCAANTAAAGAATCTTATTTTGATACATGTTTTTCAATGGGTGTTATTTATCACAGAAAAAATCCGCTAAAGCACTTAAATGATATAAATAAAATTTTAAAAAAAAATGGTGAAATAGTTCTTGAAACTTTAATTTTTGATTCCAAGGAAGAAGATTTGATTATTCCAAAGGGGAGATATGCAAAAATGAATAATGTGTGGTTTATTCCGTCAATAGAAACTACCGTTAGTTGGTTAAAAAAATCAAATTTTAAAAATATTAGAGTTCTTAATGTTGCTCCTACAACAACAAAAGAACAAAGGTCAACAGAATGGATGAGATTCGAATCTTTAAATAATTTTTTAGATAAAAAAAATCCAGAGAAAACGGTAGAAGGATACCCTGCTCCAATAAGAGCAATTTTTTCAGCGAAAAAAAAATAACAAAAATTATTTGCTCAAGTTTAAAAATCTAGAGACTATATAAAAATGAACTTATCTGATTTACAAATTTTAAAAAAAGAAGTTCTAGAAAAAGCAAACAATGCTACTACTCTAGAGAGTATTAATGAAATTCAAATTAGTTATCTTTCAAAAAAGGGAGAAATACCCAAAATAATGACTGAAATAAAGAATGTGGAGGATCAGGATAGAGCTGTTTTCGGTCAAACAATAAATTCATTTAAAAATGAATTGATAAAAATTGTTAACTTTAAATTAGAATTATTATCTAAAAATGAAAAAGTTCAAACTTTTGATGTTACTCAGCCAGGTCAATGGAATAAAATTGGAAGCTCTCATCCGATAACAATGATTACAAATGAAATATGTTCAATTTTTCAAAAAATTGGATTTACTGTTGCAGACGGCCCAAATATTGAAACAATATGGAATAATTTTGATGCTTTAAACACNCCAGAAGATCACCCATCAAGAGACAAGCAAGATACATTTTATTTGGAAAATGGAAATTTACTTAGATGTCATACAAGTCCAGTTCAAATTAGATACATGAAATCAAATAAACCACCCATAAGAATTATTTCTCCTGGAAGATGNTACAGAAGAGATACTCCTGACTCTACCCATAGCGCCAATTTCCATCAAATTGAAGGACTTTTTGTTGATCAAAATGTTACTCTTGCCGATTTAAANGGNACAATTTCCTATTTTGCCAAGGAATTATTAGGNAAATCGGTTAAAACTCGTTTTAGACCTCATTTTTTTCCATTTACCGAACCAAGCTTTGAAGTTGATTTTATGCATCCGACTGCCGGATGGATAGAAGTATTAGGNGCAGGTCTTGTTCATCCTAATGTTTTTAAAAATATAGATTATGATTCTGATAAAGTATCTGGATTTGCTTTTGGGATGGGNATAGAGCGGATTGCTATGATATTATATAANATTAAAGATATTAGAGACCTTTATGAGAATGACCAAAGGTTTTTAAGACAGTTTTGAATTAATTANTATTTTCATGAACTGCATCATAAATTTCTTTTACAGCACTTTCAATTCCTATAAAAATTGATCTACTTATTATACTATGACCAATGTTTAATGTATCAATATAAGGAATGCACAGTATTCCATTAATATTGTCAATATTAATACCGTGACCAGCATTTACTTTTAACCCTANGTCATTNGCTATTTCAGCGGCCTCAATTAATNTTTCTAATTCATAAGGTTTATTTTCATCTTCAGCATCACAATATGANCCAGTATGAAGTTCCACAGCATCACAGCCAATATCCTTACTAGCGATTAAACTATCACTGGTTGGCTCAACAAATAAGCTTACTTCAATTTTGTTTTTTCTTAACAAAAGCGACGTTTTTTGTAATGAATTAAAATTTTTAATAACATTTAATCCACCTTCGGTGGTTAATTCTTGCCTTTTTTCTGGTACAATACAAACTTCACTAGGAGAAACTTCTAATGCAATTTGTAAAATCGATTCTGAATTTGCCATTTCAAGATTAAGAGGTAGAGATTGCAAATTTTTAATGCGATAAATATCGTCATCCTGAATATGACGACGATCTTCCCTTAAATGAGCTGTAATATTATCAGCTCCAGCTCTTGCACAAATAATAGCCGCATCAAGCGGATCTGGGTAGCTTGTACCTCGTGCCTGACGAAGAGTTGCAACATGGTCAACATTAACTCCTAATTTCATATAAAATCCTTTTTAAAATTTACTTATTTTTTTANTTTTTATGTTTATTCGTATCATAAATCATATACCCCGAAATATCATTTTCATTACAATAAACTAAAACATTTTGTGTTTTTTTATATAAATCATAAATGTTATTTCCATGTTCGGGATAAGCAGCAGCACCAACCGAAATTGGTGTATGAATATTTTTATTTTTAAAATCTAATTTTTTNTTATTAATTAAATTAATTATACGATGACCAATTGTATATGAGTTTTTTAATTCACAATGTGCTAAAATTATAAACTCACCATATTTATAAGTTCCAATAATATCTGATTTTCTAAGACTATCTTGGATTATTTTACTTACAGATTTTATATTGTTATCTAATACTTTATCGCCAAAATAATCTTTAACATTNGAAATATTATTGATTTTAATTGAAAAAATTACGCATGGCTCTTTTTTCAATCGTAATTCACTTATTTCTCTCTGCATAAATTTCGAAATAGCTTTTTCATTTAATACTCCTGTTAATGGATCAATAATTTTTTTATCTCGCCTATCAACATTTGTCTTTTCATCAACCTTTTTTAATTCTTTATCATCAAATTCCTCATCGGTTTTATCTTCAGCATAAATTATTCGGTTGCTTTTATCGGTTTTAAGAAGAGCTTGCTCTGCTGAATTCAATAATTCTTCCCCAGTTATTCCATTAATAGGGAATGAACAAACACCAACATTAATATCTTCTGCTGATAAGTCATCAAAATATTTTACTATTACATCAATTAATCTATCAACTAACATAGATGCAAATTCATTATCACTTTGAAGAATAACAATTATCTCCGAATTAGAGTATTTAAAAAAAGAATCAGTCTTTCTATGATTTTTAGATAAAAATTTAATAAAATCAGGAATTTTATCGATAGTTTGGATATCAATATTTAACTTTATTCTAAGAATTAAGAATGAGTTTTTTTTTCGTAAACTTTTAGATATTTCATCAGCTAATTTAATACGAATTAAGTTGTCAACTTTAATATCATTATCTGAAGAATTTGAGATTTTTAGAGAATCAACAATATCTTGGAATCGGAGGTAACTAGCAATTATCACAATCAATATAAAAGCGATGGAAGCCGCAATGAAAAAATCTATTATAACGTTAGATAAATTTACATTTAGTACAAAATGGTCAAAAAAAAAATATTTATTAATTCCCATATAAAAACTTTTTTATATCTTAATAAATAGCAAATTCTACTCGTCTATTTTTACTCCAAGCCTCTTCATCATGACGATCACCAATGGCAGGATTTTCTTCGCCAAAGCTTTTTGTTTGAATTTGAGATGGATTAACACCAAGTTCAATCAAGTAATGTCGAACAGCAATAGCTCTTCTTTCTCCTAGCGCTAAATTGTACTCTCTACTACCTCTTTCATCACCATGACCTTCAACAATTACTCCTCCACCTTGCTTGAGATGCTTAGCTACTCCTTCACATATAGCTGCTTGGTCAGGACTGATTGCTGAACTATCATAACTGAAATAAATTGGCTGAAATAAAGATCTATCTCCATCAATAGGCACTCCATCAATTTGATTTAATGGTGTATCAATAACAAGCGGATCTCCAAAAATATTATCAGATCCAGATATTAGGTCATTTGAGGATGTCGTTTGACACCCATTTATAAAAAGTAATAATATTGAAATCGGAAAGAATATTTTTTTTTGTATATTTTTCATTTTTTCTATTCTCCTTTTTTTAGCGTGTACATGACGGTGAATACCAATCACCCTTAACATTTACCAATGGTATCGAACGTTCTTCTAAAGTGTCAAGAAGGTATATGCTAGAACGATAATTAATTGACCTAGATGCAACTATATGTCTTCCATCAGGCGTCCAATATGGATCTTCATAATCCGCATTATCCAGAGATAGAGTTTTACTAGATCTATTATTAATGTCACTAATCACAATTTTATATCTACCTGACTGTCTGCTTGAATAAACTATAAGACCATTAGGACCCCAATTTGGTGAAACATTTTCAGAGCCAGATGAGCTTATTCTCTGAGGTTTTCCGCCATTTAAATTTAAAACATATATATGAGGTCTGCCGCTTGAATCTGAAACATAAGCTAATTTTTTACCATCCGGCGACCAACATGGACTAGCTTCATTTGCTCTTCTTGTTGCTGTTAACCTTATCAGTTTTTCTGTTTTAAGTTCTTTCAAGTATAATTCTGGGTTACCATCTTTAGATAAAATCATTGCAATATATTTGCTATCTGGAGAAACAGCAGCACTAACATTTAATCCACCATAATTTGAAAGAGGTTTAGATTGTCCAGTTTGATAAATATTCGGATAACCCATTTTGTAAGAAGTATAAATGATATTATTTCCATTAGGAGTCCATTCAGGAGCAACAATAATGTTTTTGTCGTTAGAAACTTGTCTCAAGTTAGCACCATCAATATCACAAATATATAATTCTTTATGTCCGCTAATATTTCCAACTAATGCTAATTTAGCTGACGACATTCCTTTCTTCTTTGTTACAGCAAATATAATTTCATCAGCAATTTTATGAGCTAGATATCTATAATTTTTTTTATCTGAATCAAAAGAACGCTTCATAATACTTAAATTATCAGAATTATTAAAAATATAAATTTTGCACGATATTTTATTGGAGGCTTTAACGCTTCCCTTTAAAGAAAAAGATGCGTCTGTATTAGTTAATTTAAAATATCCTGACCTAACTAAATCATTTTTTAAAACTTCCAAAAAATTGATCGATTCCTTTGTGCTATCAACAATGAAATTTTGAACTGAAAAACTAACTTTCTGGTCTGTTGATTTTCTTATCTCTATACTTTGTCCAAATGAATTTGAAATAAAAATAAAAAATAAATTTAAAATAAAAAAATATAAAATCTTATTCATTAATTACCTTCAACTCTAAATGTTATTTCAACATACGAATAGGGATAATCATTTGGTGGTGGTGGCAAAACACCAATTGATTTAACCGCGTCGTTAATACTCTTATTATAACTATCAATATTTGACAAGGTCACGTTTGTACGTTTCGTAATCTGTCCTTGGTTGTTTATGTACAATCTTAAAGTCACAGGCTTTAAATTAGCTGCTANTAAATTTGGTGGTTCCCATCTACTGTAAATTAAATCTTTTACCTTAGCTAAATAAGTATTTACGATATTATTTGATTTTGAAATATTTTTTAATTTATTAAGAACTTTCTTNTTTTCTTCATTATTANTTTCAATTTTTTCGATTTTTTTACCTTTAACTATTTCGTCGACTGTTTTCGGTTTCCATTTAGGTTTTGATGAAACCTGGGATGTTGAATTTTCTAGTGTGGAAACATTTGGCGAGGGTTCTACGTCATAATTAAAATCAATATAAGTTACAATTTCAGACGAAATTTCCTTTTTAAAACAACCTTTTACAAAGGAAAATAAAAATAAAATGATTAAAACTACAACATGAATTATTAAGACTCGGTAAAAAATATCTTTTTTTGATTGATCCATTTTTTTATTCAACTTGTGTAACAAGTGCCATTTTTGATATTTTAGCTTCATTAAGTATTCGCATTAAACTCATAACGTCTTTATATGGTAAATCTTGATCTGCACGAACAAGAAATGTGGTATTTGGATTATTCTTAACNTCTTCTAGTAAAACAGAAACAAGCTCACTTTTATTTAATTGCTCATTATCATAAAATATTTCATTCTTTATATTTAAACTGATNGATTTCGTATCATCNGTTGTNATATTTGANGCCTCTCCTTTTGGTAGATTTATCGTCATGCCTTGTTCGATTAACGGAAAGGTAATTATAAATGTTATTAATAAAATGAATGTTAAATCCATTAACGGCGTCATATTTATATCACTTATCTGATTTAATTTTACAATACTTGTACGACGCGCCATTTTTAATCTTCCCANAAGTTATTTTCATTACTAATTTTTGAAACAAATTCTTGAGAAAAATTGTCCATTTGTACGGCAATATGTCTTATTTTCGAGGATAATAAATTGTATCCAATCATTGAAGGTAGGGCTACAATTAGACCNATGATAGTGGTTAATAAGGCTCCAGAAATACCAGGAGCTACTGCAGACAACGCGGCAGAGCCTGAATCAGCCATTCCTGAGAACGCATCCATTACACCCCAAACAGTTCCTAGCAAGCCTAAAAATGGTGCTGCGCTAACGGCTGTAGCAAGCAACCCCATTTGATCTTCTAATTCCAGAGCTTGGTCAGCAACTGANCAATCTACAGCNGCTCTNATNCTTTCCANCTGACTAGAAGTAAATCCAATATTATTACTTTCAAAATCACTANNACTTTCTGATTTAATTTCCAATGCTGTAGAATATCCAGATTTAAAAATATTAGACAAAGGAGTATTATGATACTTTCCAATATTTTTCATTAAACTAGTTAGGTTTTTATTTTTTCTAAAATCGGCAAGAAAAATATTAGTTGATGAAGAAGCAGTTTTTAATTGAACACTTTTTGTCCACATTATAGTCCATGCTGCTGCAGAGCCTAGAAAAAGTATAATTACGATAATTTTTCCTGGAAGNGTACTATCCCAAAAAGCACCAGCCATATCCGCAACGGGAAATAAAAAAAATTCATTCACATTATACTCCTTTAACTTCAATAATATAAAAGTAATTTGATATTATAGAAAAGAAATAAAACAAATTCGAATTAAAAAATCAATTTCGCTGAAATTCTAATCCTAAACTTATTAATGTGTCATAAGCAGGCTTAGGCTGATTAAGTCTATCAAATAAAAGNGGATGAGATGTTCTTCCTTNGATTGGCCANTCATTCAGCCATGAAATNCCATCATTTGCNCCCCANAAAGTTACTCGATCAACAATATCTCTATTTTCTAATAAAACTTTAAATAAATCTTCGTACTTTTTCGCATGTTTAATAAGAACACTNGNNGGAACATTGTTTGTGTAAGGGTTTAAAGATGAATTGAGTTTTGACTTACGAGAAATATCAGCATCCTGCTGAACGTTTGGTCTTTCNAGTATNCCTACATCTAATTCGGTTAAATGCACTTTCAAATCAGANTCTCTGTAAANCNTCATTACNTGCTTTAGTTCTTCTACACTTGGATAATTAAGATGCCAGTGGGCTTGCATACCAACCCCATCTATTCTAATTCCTTTAGCTCTAATTCTCTTACACATATCAGAAACAAATTTTGCTTTGACTTNGTTATTCATNGTAAAATCGTTGTAAATTAACTCAGCATTTGGATCGGCTTCNTGAGCAAANTTAAAGGCTAATTCAATGAAATCTTCTCCNATTATTTTAGTCCATTTTGATTCTCGAANGAAAGCTTCTTCAANACGATTTCCNTTTTCATCNGTTATNGTTCGTAAGTCCACAGCCTCATTTACCACATCCCAGTATTTTATTCTTCCTTTATATCTTTTTACCACTTGNTATATATANTCTTTCATTCTTAAAATCATATCATCNCGTGATAATAAATTTCCTTTATCNTCTTCAAAAAANGANTCNGCTGTCATTGCNTGCCAAACTAAAACATGTCCAACAACTACATGATTATTTTTCTCAGCNAAATCCATTAATTCGTCTACCGCNTCAAAATAATACATTCCNGGATGAGGACAAATATATTGTGGTTTCATTAAATTTTCAGCNGTCACACAATTAAATTCTCGATTNATAATTTTCATTTCACTTTTATCTTTTCTCATTGGATACTTGTAATAATGAAAAATATCACGACTTCCNATTGCNACACCGATTAAAAAATCGTCTTTGTAAACNTCNTTTAANGTATTTTTTTGNNAAGAAAAGGATNTTTGTTGAATAGATATNAAAAATAGAANAATNAAGAATGATANTATAAATTTTTTGTTTATAAAATTTCCCTTAGAGCTGTTCACGATGCTCCTTTAATCTNTTTTTCATTTTTTGAATAACTGATTTATATTTTGGATCGTTAATTCTATTTATATTTTCATCCGGATCAATTGAATGATCATAAAACATNGATGCTCCGCCTTTCCATTCTGAATATTGATAAATATCTGAACGAATAGTTTCNCCTCCATGATATCGTGCAAAAATAGCATCTTTAAACTTTGCATTAGTATCTTCCATTAANGTCACNAGACTTTTNCCTTGNAANTGANNNGGNTTNNTAATTCCNGCTAAATCACATATAGTTGGATANATATCTACAAATTCAACNANTGCATCNGTTTTTTGNCCTTTTTTAAATCCTGGGGCTTTAATAATTAATGGGGTGTGCAATGANGTNTCATATANNGAATGCTTACACCATAATGNNTGCTCTCCAAGTTGCCATCCATGATCCCCCATTAGAAGAACAATTGTATCNTCGTGAATATCAAGATTTTCTAACTCNTCTAATAAATCACCAATTAATTTGTCTGTATACGATACGCANGCATAATATCCATGAATAAGAATTCTAGCTAAATCATCNGANAACGGACCATCTGNNGGNATTCCNCCATATCCACTTCTTAACTCANNCCATTTATGAAGTGATTGTGATGGTGCTCCTTTGGGNGNAAAATNATTANCCGCTAGATCAATTTTNGATCTATCATATAAGTCCCAATATTTNTTCGGTGCATTGAATGGTAAATGTGGTTTTGTATATCCTGCTGTAATAAAAAATGGTTCATCATTTTTATGATNTTTTCTTAAATCATTAATNATNTTATTGGTCATCTTTCCACTTGGATATGCATCATCCTCAACATCTGCAGCCTCATAAGCGGCGTCNTTATCTTNAAACATTCTTTTTGTGGCTTCGTCTAGATAGATTCTAAAATCNGGAGANCGATGTATTTCNCTCCATGANTTNGTGTTNTCATTNACATTATGATAAATTTTNCCNTTTGAAATTGTNGTATAACCTNATGANTTAAGNTGCTTTGGAATATCTGGTATACCNGCNGCGTCTTTGTCGGCACTNGAATAGTAGGTAACAAATCTAGANGANGTTGGATACAATCCNGTCATTAAACTTGCTCGCGAGGCACCACAAACNGGNACNTGNACNTAAGCGGTCTCAAATAATGTACCTTCATNNGCAATTCGGTCTATATTTGGNGATAATGTTTCNGTTGCNCCATAACATCCAAGNTGTGGNCTCAGATCNTCTACGATAATCATCAAAATATTTGGTGATTCATTTTTCGCAAAACAAATACNTGCACATGAACATAANNNNAGTAAAAAATATCTAAACATGTNAACTCCTNAAAAGAAAAATAAGATAAAACAAACTATGGATTAAAAATCAATCTTAACCGTCCAAAACGACTACTGTTTGTTGATGAATCATCAACATCTTCNACTCTCACNCTTTCCCAATCTGAATCAATATTCGTAATCGATTCTTGGCCNCTTGAACTACTCCAGGAACCATTNATTAAGTTATCNCCAAATTCTGGTTGATAANTAATCTCATCNGCTCCTTTTCTNCTCATNTACTCTATGGCCAANATNNTTCCNTTACTNCCTTCCACAATGGTTGGGATTGGAAGTCCACTNGATTCGTNNATGCTATCTAAGAGCTGNCTATCAGACNGTAATGGATTTAAATTAAGNGCATATTCAACTAAATTAATTAATCCATCTCCATCTGGATCNGCATCATANAGNGNATCNGANCCNGAAAGTCCTGCATTTTGNAAAACTGATGTTAAAGAATCAGCNCTCCCTGCNCCAAGTTTATACNCCCCTCCNATATANNCTTGAAGATTANCGGATAATCCNGCAATTGCTGGNTGCTGTTCNGNNGTNGATGATCCNCCTGTTTCATANATTCTTACTGAATCAATATATACATCAGCAGAAGAACCATTANATGTTCCGATTTGGAACTGNAANTGAGCATNTGCAACNGTTGATCCGGGCACAATTCCTTCATANGTAAANGTTTGNCTGCTTGTTGATAATGTTGGGTTTTGAACTATAACATTATTATTATATTGTCCTTGTCCTGGAGGAAGCCAAATAACGCGTATTCTTCTATTATTAGATGAAGACCGGGCTGTAAATTCAAGCGTGTAACTTTTACCAACTTCATATCCAATCGTTTGAATTAATTTGTCTTGATATACATTAGCTCCGCTTAAATTAGAAAGNNGNGCTAATGGATCTGCACCTAACTGATTGTCTGAATTNAGAATCGTTAATGTTGTACCCGANGTTGGTGTATTCCAATTTGAATCTCCATTATCAAATTCACCATTAACAACCAAATTTTCAATATTACCGCTATTTCCTGTTACGACAGTGGCAATATTTGTATTTTCGTTTGGATCGATAAAATGATCATAAATTTCTCTACCAACGACTGCTCCTCCATTAGCGGCTGTTGTCCTCCATTCTGTATATCGGTATCGATCACTTCTTATTGAATAACCCATCACNCTACCTCTATTATATTGNCTGACAGCCTCCTCAGGTCCNGGTAAGTNGGGATTACTCATTAATGGAACAAGACTTTCACCTTGAAGTTCTTCTGGGGTATCTATTCCGCATAGCTCCATTAATGTTGGGAATACATCAAGTAATTCAACCAAAGAATCAATTTTTTCAGCNCCCTCCATCCATGGAACTTTAACAATTAATGGAACACGTGCATCTAATTCAAAATTACTATGTTTACACCATTGTCCATGATCACCCAAATGAAATCCATGATCACCCCATAAAACAACAATGGTATTATCGGCCAATCCTTGAGCTTCAAGCGCGTCCAATAGTCTACCAATTTGAGTATCAACATATGAAACGCATGCGTAATATCCGTGAATCAAATTTTGCTCAACTGTAGCACTCACNGGTCCTGAGCTTGGAATAGGAGTGTTCCCATAACTATTTCTTAATTCTCCCCAATCAGAATATGAATAAGATAACGCATTAATGGGTGGGTTATCCATTTCTGGAAATTCCAAATCATTAACATTATATAAATCCCAATATGTTTGCGGAGCAACAAAGGGTAAATGAGGACGAACAAATCCAACTCCATAAAAAAACGGTTGTTGATTTTTTAAATTAGCTAATCTAGCTACAGCAGTTCCTGCAACAGTCCCATCTCTTAAATCATTTTCTNCCCCANNGNANTCTTCGTATCCNNGTTGAGNTTGAGTGGAACCGTATTGTCCTCCNCCTTGTGAATGNGCATCATCCCAGCTCAAGACATCATTTACTGAGCCATGATATATTTTACCTATAGCAGTAGAGAAATACCCATTTTCACTTAACTTCATAGGCAGAGTAACCGCCCAAGGCATAGTATCTCTAAAATCNCCGTTATATTGATATACTCCTGTTGTATCTGGACGCATACCCGTCATAATACTTGCTCGTGAGGGTCCACATACACCTTGCTGACAATATGCTCGCGAAAACAAATAACTATCCTTGGCTAATCGGTCAAAATGAGGGGTTACCATTTGTGGTTCNTTATAACAACGGAGTTGAGGACGTAAATCGTCAATGGAAATAAATAAAATATTTGGGTTTGTAACTTCGGAAGGACCAGTTGTTGTAATAGAAATTGTTGTAATTGATCTTGCTGGTATTGATATCAAATCTCCGGCTGAATAAGTACCAATATAAGCACAATCTAACTCATCTGTAGATTGATGAATTCCACCTCCAGTCATAACTACATCTTCAAGATTTAAATTTACAGATGTACTCGTGTTCTCATTATTTACAATCACAATAGCAAGCTGTGTCCTATCCGCACTTGCATATGAAGAACTAAGTAAATTACCTGAAGTTGTTGTTTGCAATCTTCTCCAATCAGCATGAACAAACGCCGAATAATGTTTGAATGCATAGTATTCTGGTAATAATGTGTACGTTGAATTATTCCCTTGAGGAAGATCTATTAAACCCTCACCTTGCGAATCTTGCCACCATAACCCCCAATGCATGTAAGCCGAAAGGTTTTCAATAGTTAACCCTTGGTGCATCAATGTAGCCAAGGCTAACTTTCTTGTAATATCATCATCTGTGGTGTTTGCTTTACCATATTCTGTTTGAAACAATGGTTTATAATCATAATTACTTGCTGTTAAATAATCATTCCCAATATTTGATAAATCNTGATATAAGTGATGCCCATACCCATAAATNCGGTCGTAATGAGGGCCTAATGCGTCAATGTAATTTCCGTAATTGGCACCTGATAAATGATGGTGCTCTGGGGCTATCATTTTAGGCATATTATGGNTACCATAGTTTATAGCCATTTTCTGCCAAATTTTTTCAAACGCAATATTATATCCTGCATATTCACTTGTCTGAGAAGGTTTTAAAATACAGCTATTCCAAGTAGCTACAAAATTTGGTTCGTTTTGAATACTTATATAATCAATATCGATTCCTTTAGTTTGAGAATAATAATTATATGAATCTAACCACCACTGCGCATATTCTTCATATTGATATCCATTTTCATCGCTTGATAACGTTCCTCCATTTGTTCTCGANCCAGTACTTTTCAGGGACGCTGGTGGTGACCATGCAGACATTAGCACCTTAATATCTCTCCCTATCTGAGACTCAGCTTCTGTTAAAATATCTTTTACGGCATCTGAGGTATTTGCATGATTTCCACCAACATGTAGGTATCTGTTTTGTATTCTAAAAATATCCAACCCTAACTCAACAAATGCTTTATTTATTATCTCGTTACGATCGTTGTGATTATTGAGGCTTGTTTCGTACCATGCGCCTGATGCGCCAAACCCTTCGATTTTTTGTAATCGTTCGCTTGCATCCACNGTAATTGTTCCCGATGAATTTGTGGAATCACTGTTTAATTGAATAAATTTTAAACTCCCGATCTGTCCAATTGAGCCTNCATCAAAATTTTGAGCTTTAAACTGCAAAGCACCAATGGTTGGATTTGAACTCAAACCAATTGTTTCTTGAGCTATTCCGTCATGATAAATTGTTGCTGTTTGATTGTTTATATTAAAATCAATCGCGGCTTTTGCCGAATCTACTCCCAGCTCCCAAATTCGAAAGATATTACCTGTAGGTCCTNCCACCATAAACNGAATACGCGGAGANCCATTNTTNGCNTCTGCGNTAATTNGTGCTAAATCNTTTGCNGAACTTAATTGGCTACCAATACTCAATCCAATATTTGCNTCACNATCACCAGCAGCAAATGCAAGGGACGCAAAATCAATTTCTATCCGGTATATACCTTCGGTGTAAGGACTGCCTGAATAATCAATTTTTCTATAAAACTGACTTGATGAAGGATTGAGATTCGGGCCAATAGAAAGAATTCCATTTCCATCCGTAGTGGCACCAGAAACATTTCCCCAATCCCAAGACGAATTGTTAATTCCACTATTGGAAAATGATGAGAATGAAGTCCCAGCTTCGTCATTAAATTCAAATGCCTCCAAGTTTGTTGATGCGTAAGAATAAGGGGATAAAAAAACAATTGAGATAATCAATATTTTTTTTAACATTGATATATTTATTACTCTTTTCATTTATATTTCCTAAAATTATTTAGCTTAAGCCATCTGATAATTTATAAAAAAATTATAAAAAATTCAAATAAAAATCACGCCTCAAAGGACGTGATTTTATTTCATATATTCGAATTATCTATTTAGAATGATTGGCCTGAAGACGAATCTAATTCTACCTTAAGACGAATAAATAATTCTTCATCTTCTGATGTTTCGATTGTATGCGTTACAGCTGAACCCGATTCTGAGGCACTTACCGTTGAATGATCGCCCCATGAACCAAACTTAAGATTTCCATTGGTTTGGACTGTATATGTTACACCATGAGAATTACCTGAACGTTTTGGATGAATAAAAAGAATATTATTACCAGATCGCGAGGCACTGATACCATCATCACTGGCTGATGCAGGATCTAATCCTAAAGCATACTCAAAAGCATCGATAATTTGATCGCCATCATCATCACCAATCCAATTGTTTAATCCATATTGAGTTAACCAAGCACTGTATTCTGAAACAGCTGCTATCTCGTCAGCTTGTGCTGTGAAACTGCTCACTTCTATTCTTGCCCATTGCGTTGTACCTGTTCCGTCGTCGTCACCTCCTACCCATGTGCATCCGAACAAATATCCAAGCGCTTGAATATCATTAAATGTTGGTGATGCAGGGGTCCCGAGAGCAGCCACATCTGTTGTTGGGTCATAATTATACCAGTTCACATCTAAGGCTTCTGCAGTTACATTAGTTACAGCTGCACCACCAGGTCCAACATCGTTTCCATGAGTCATTGTGATTGGGGAACTTCTATAAAACGCTGAACCATCTTGGATAACCCAGCTAAATCTACCTTGTGACATTCTCGTTTTACCACCATAATTAATTGTTGCAGATAATGTATCAGCGGCCGCAGAGAATGTAACATTGGTTGAATCTAGCCCACCATTAAACTGATCTTTTTTGAATAGTATGATAGCATCAGAAGTGCTCCCCGCTTCCATAGCAAATTCAGTAGGATTATTCGACTGCTCTTGAATTTTAATACCTGACCCCGATTGAAGAACTAGAGCCGCTCGTCCATGACCTCCATTTGTTGATCCCGTTCCACCCATTGCAATTTGAGTAGCAATTACAGCAGGATCGATAACTGTGGAGTGCTGAGATGCTTGATAAAACGTTTGTCCACTTAATGTCAGATTTGTATTTTGGCCGTACCAGTCTCCTTCCGCGTCCCATTGAGTTAACACACTTTCACCATCTAAATTAAGCAATGTGTTTGTACCTGATAAAAATACCCCATTTTGTGTTCCTTCATTACCAATTTGTCCACCTGTAAAATCAACGGCATTAATTGGGATATCAGATGCATTTTGACGCTCATATAAGGCAA
>PASA01000011.1 GCA_002712105.1 Kiritimatiellaceae bacterium | reverse complement strand
TTGTTAATCTTTTTATATATTTGTTTTTTTATTTTTTTTATTTTGGTTTTTTATTATTTATACGAACATAAATTATCGATTTAACGTTATGAAAAATATAATCCAAAGAATAAACGAATTAAAAAAAGATCGTGACGCAATAATTATCGCACATAATTATCAGCCAGATGAAGTGCAAGCTATTGCAGATTTCACAGGTGATTCGTTAGAATTAAGTAGAATTGCTGCAGAATTAGATGAAGAAGTGATTGTATTTTGTGGTGTTCATTTTATGGCAGAAACAGCTGCTATTTTAAGTCCAGAAAAAACTATTTTGCTTCCCGATAAATTTGCAGGATGTCCTATGGCAGATATGCTTTCCTCTGAACAACTTATTCAAAAAAAGAAAGAGCATCCAGATGCAGTAGTTGTGGCATATGTAAATAGTTCCGCAGCAGTTAAGGCAGAAACTGACTTATGTTGTACATCATCTAATGCCATGAAAATTGTTCAATCTATTCCAGATGATAAGGAAATAATATTTGTTCCCGATACACATCTTGGACATTATGTTCAAGAGCAATTAAATCGTAAAATGATAATATGGGATGGATATTGTCCAACTCATTCTCGAATACGAGATGTCGATATTGTTAGAGAGAAAAAAGACCATCCTAATGCCAAAATTATGTCACATCCTGAGTGCCCTCAAAATATTAGAGATATATCAGATTATTTGTTATCAACTGGACAGATGCTTGAACATGCAAAAAATTCTGATGAGGATGAATTTATCGTAGCAACAGAAATGGGACTCTTGTACAGACTAAGAAATGATAACCCATCAAAAAAATTCTATTCAGTAAGTGATAGAGCATTATGTCCGAATATGAAAAAAATTGATTTAGACAAAGTGCTATGGGCATTAGAGGATTTACAACATCATATTGTCGTTCCTGAAGAAATTGCATCNAAAGCACGAGGATCTATAGAAAGAATGCTCGAGTTAAGTTAATTATGAATGAACCAATATATTTGGATAACAATGCTACAACCAAGATAGCACCTGAGGTTATTGATGCAATGAAGCCTTACTTAGATGAGTTTTGGGGTAATCCTTCTAGTCCTTATAATCATGGAAATCAGGTTAAAAGAGCGATTGATAAAGCNCGTATCCAAGTAGCCTCNTTAATTGGTGCAGAGGATCCAAATGAAATCATTTTTACGAGTGGTGGATCTGAATCTAATAATATGGCNTTACANAGCGGTGTTCAAACTTTGGGAAATNAGTCGGTAGTGATTTCAAGCCCAACTGANCATTCNGCTATTCTNGGTCCNATNGAAGAGCTTCAAAAAAAAGGACANAAGGTTATATGGCTTNGTGTAAATGANGAAGGTAATGTAAATCTTGATGGTTTACATNAAGTNACNATGCAATATTTAAACTCNTTAACATCAATTATGTGGGCAAANAANGAAACNGGTGTAATCTCTCCAATAAAAGAGATTATAGATATTGTTAAAACGGATGATANTTTATTTCATACAGATGCNGTTCAAGCAGTTGGTAAAATTCCTATTAATGTAAGTGAGTATGATATAGATATGCTCTCTTTCTCAGGACATAAGATATATGGACCAAAGGGAATAGGGGTGTTATATGCAAAAAGAGGAACAAGAGTTCATTCATTAATTCATGGAGGTCATCAAGAAAGGGGACGACGTGGGGGAACAGAAAATGTTCTTGGAATTGTCGGATTAGGAAAAGCATGTGAGCTCACAGAAGAACGAATAAATAAAGATATAGAAAACATTTCATATCTCAGAGATAAGCTTGAACAAGGTATTTTGTCTTCTTGTATTGGATCAGTTCTAAATGGAGATAAAGATAACAGGTTGCCAAACACTACAAATATTAGTTTTGAGCATCTTGACGGTGAAGCTATTCTTTTTATGTTAGATGATCGTAATATATGTGTTTCTACTGGATCCGCATGTGAATCTGGCTCACTTGAGGCTTCCCATGTATTGAAATCAATGGAAATATCAAGAAATATGATTAATGGCGCAATTCGTTTTAGTTTAGGAAGATATTCTACAGAAAATGATGTAAATCGTGTTTTAGAGGAGCTTCCTAATATTATTAAAAAATGTAGAGAATTAGTTCCACATTTAAAATAATTTCAACTTAATAAAATATTATGAAAACATGGATAGATACACTAAATGTTTATCAGCCGGGTCTTCCGATTGAAGAAGTCGCAAGAGAACTGGGAATTAGTGACATCAATAATATAATAAAAGTGGCATCAAATGAAAATGAATTTGGACCATCTCCGAAAGCAATTCAGGCGATGAATGAATGTACAAATCAAATGCATCGATATCCAGATGGTGGTGCATATTATTTAAAGGAAAAATTAGCCAATAAGTTAAATGTATTACCAANTCAAATATTATTTGGAAATGGTAGCAATGAGTTAATTATTTTTTTATCTCATTTGTATCTTGAACCCGGTAGATCATTACTNATGTCTGAACATGCTTTTGCAGTNTATGCTTTGGCAACAAAGTTATACCAAGGTGAATTAATCCAAGCTCCTATGAAAAATTTGACNCATGATTTAGACGCTATGTTAAATTTAATNGATAGTANNACNAAGATAGTTTCTGTTGTTAATTCNAATAATCCTACAGGGACTGCNGTTGATCCCAATGATTTAGANGAATTNATTNAGGAAGTGCCTGATNATGTATTGTGTGTAGTTGATGAAGCTTACTACGAAGTTATGCCTAAAGATAAGCAATTAGATATAATCAAGTATATTAATTCNGGAAAAGAAAACCTTTTAATTCTTAGAACNTTTTCAAAAGGGTATGGATTAGCAGGATTACGTATTGGTTACGGAATTGGTTCATCATCATTAATATCAAAGTTA
Organism: Kiritimatiellaceae bacterium; assembly: GCA_002712105.1. Taxonomy (GTDB): domain Bacteria; phylum Verrucomicrobiota; class Kiritimatiellia; order Kiritimatiellales; family Pontiellaceae; genus Pontiella. Next base: position 10,161 of record PASA01000011.1, on the reverse strand, counting down.
AATAAAATTCGTCAGCCTTTTAATGTCAATGCAATGGCACAATCGGCTGCATTAGCTGCGTTAGATGATGATNAATATATTGAATATTGTAGATCACAAATTTGNAATGGNGTAANATATTTAGAAAANGAATTTAATAANTTAGGNCTTGAAACAGTTCCATCTGCNGCAAATTTTATTTTAGTTAAGACTTTNAATGGAAATAAAGTATTTAAAGATCTTCAGAAAAGAAAAATAATTGTTAGNCCTATGAATGTTTATAATTTACCCGATTATGTAAGGATTTCNGTCGGAACAANTNAGCAAAATAAAAAAATTATAGATGCATTTTCAGAAATTTTTTAGGTTTAGCATCTTGACTCATTCACTTGAACAGTTAGGATATNCGCTCTTTTATTGGGGCGATTAGCTCAGCTGGCTAGAGCATCTCGTTTACACCGAGAGGGTCGGCGGTTCGAATCCGTCATCGCCCACCATTNANTTAGATGAATATANCATCATCATACTTCCTGCNACNGCTGCATTCAAGGATTCAACTTTATTGGATATTGGAATAGTAATTTGATCATTAGAACTTTTTAATAGTTTTTCACTNATTCCATGAGCTTCTGAACCAATAGNAAGTATAAATTTTTCTNNAAATTTGTAATCAAATATAGGTATTCCATNTTTTGGTACAGTNGAAATTAAANNATAATNATCTTTTGCAAATTCTATTATCTTNTCNAATGAACTTTCAATAATTGGTATANAACAAATAGATCCCATTGAGGCTCTAACAGTTTTCGGATTNGTATAATCAACATATTTTCCAATTAAAATNATNGCATCATATNTNGCNGCNACAGCTGAACGAATTAATGTNCCTGCATTNCCTGGATCATTTATGTTTTCAAGNAACAAAATTTTTTTAAACTTTGGAATTAANGATATATATTTTTTATAACTTACAATTGCCATTATTCCTTGGTGATGTTTGACATCAGAAATTTTATTAAAAANATTATGNTCAACTATAATTTTATCGAATGGTTCAANANANTTTAAGCTTTGTTTAAATGAACTCGATANTATAATTTTTTTAACNTCAANAATNTCGCTNTTACTTCTAATTGCACCTTCAATTGAACGAATACCCTCAAGAATAAAAGTATTTTNTTTAAGACGTTCTTTTTTATAATTTAATAATTTTTTAATTTGTTTAATTAAAGGATTATTATTTGACTTAATCTTGTTCATGGCATTTTAAAATTAAAATATAATAGTAATCATACGTACTAAATTTTATATTTGTATACAATGATTGATGATAATTTTTTAGAAATGTTACCCAAAAGTATTAAAATAACAAAGAATGCTTCAATGAGTAACTATAATAGCTTTAAAGTAGGCGGAAGCTGTCCACTTCTAATCGAATGTTATGATCAAATTGACTTATTATTTGTATTAAAACTGTTTGTTAAAAATAAAATTAAAAATATTGTAATAGGTGAAGGTACAAACTTGTTGGTTTCAGATAATGGAATAGATTGTGTTGTCGTAAAATTTTGTGTTCCTAAGAAAGATAGAATTAAAATAGTAGAAAATTGCATAACTGTTCCTGCTCAATTATTATTAGATGATTTTGTAATTCAAGTTATAGAGAATAACTTGGGTGATTTAACATTTCTTAGTGGTATTCCTGGTACTGTAGGAGGAGCTATTGCAGGGAATGCCGGTGCATTTGGTCAACAAATAGGGGATTTGTTGATTGATACTGAAGTCATAGATAGAAATGGAAATATTCAAAAAATAATTCAAAAAAATCTGAATTTTACCTACCGGTCATCATATTTTAAAAATAATTCAGATATTATCCTTAATGCATCATTTAAATTAAATAACTTTGATAAAAATAAAATGATTAAAAAAAGAGATGAAATTCTTAATTTAAGATTTAATAAACATCCAAATTGGAAAAAAGAACCCTGTGCAGGTAGTATATTTAGAAATATAGAACCTTCATCTGCTGCTGAAAAAAGACAAGCTGCAGGATGGTTTTTAGAGCAAGCCGGCGTAAAAGATTTTAAGGAAGGAAAAGCTTTTGTGTATAATAAACATGCTAATATTATAATAGCTAATACTGGATCTACCGCTTCNGACGTCTATAAGTTGTCGGAGAGAATGAAGAAAGCTGTTTTAAAAAAATTTAATATTGAATTAATCCGTGAAATACAACTGTTAGGATCTTTCTAATATGGAAGAATTAGATGGACAAATAGACCGAATATTATTCAGAAATGATGAATCTGGATATAGTGTTTTTAATGTAAAAGTNAAAGAAATAAGTAATTTTGTAACGGTTACTGGAACTGTGGCATCAATNAATGATGGAGAGTTAGTTGTTGCGGATGGAGAATGGATAAANGATCCCAAATATGGCCGACAATTCAAAGCNTCTCATATTAGAACATCATCACCNGATACTTTAGAGGGTATTGAAAAATANTTAGCATCTGATTTAGTTAAAGGTATTGGTAAAGAATATGCATCAAGGTTAGTTGCAAAGTTTGGNAAAGATGTTTTTGAAGTTATTGAAGAAAATTCAAAGAAATTACTTGAAGTAGAAGGTATTGGAAAAACAAGAAAAGATAATATTAAAAAAGCTTGGGATGAGCAAAAAAATGTACGTTCAATTATGTCTTTTTTGTTTAGCCATGGAATAAGTACTTCTAAAGCATTTCGTATTCACAAAATATATGGTGATGATGCTATTTTGATAATCAATAGAGATCCATATTGTTTAGCAAGAGATATTAGAGGTATAGGTTTTTTAATTGCTGACAAGATAGCTTTAAACATTGGAATTGAAAAAGATTCAATTATTAGAGCAAAAGCCGGAATAGAGTATACATTAAGCAATTTATTATCTGAGGGTCANTGTGCTTATATCAAAAATGATCTAATTTCAAAAACAGCGTCTCTTCTTNATTTAGACATAATTAAAATTGAAGAAGCTATAGAATCTTCTATAAGTGAAAAAAAACTNATTTTAGAAAAAAATAAAAATAATGATGATTTAATATATCTACCAAAGATTTTTAAAATAGAGGAAGAATTATCTAAGAGATTAAAGATGTTATCCAAGGGAAATCATCCTTGTCCTGCAATTGACTATGATAGGGCTATTGCTTGGGTTGAAGAGAAAATAAATATAACATTAGCAGATGATCAAAAACAGGCTTTAAAGAAAACAATATCATCTAAAATTAGTGTTATTACCGGNGGNCCAGGTGTTGGAAAAACCACATTNTTNAANANTATATTAATGATTTTTAGAGCAAAGAAAATNAGAGTGATATGTTGTGCTCCAACAGGTAGAGCNGCAAAAAGAATGTCAGAAAGTTCAGGGATTGAGTCAAAAACAATTCATAGATTACTTCAATACAATCCAGGAACTGGAGGTTTTGTTTATAATATTAAAAATTCTTTAGAATGTGATGTATTAATAATTGACGAATCAAGTATGATTGATTTGCAATTGTGTAATAGTNTNATGGAGGCTATTCCATTACATGCAAGTATTGTCTTTGTTGGAGATATTGATCAGTTACCATCAGTTGGACCAGGAAAAGTTTTAAATGATATTATTGAATCAAAAATTGCAGCAGTATCATATTTAAATCAAATTTTCCGACAATCATCACAAAGTAACATTATTACTTTTTCTCATAGTATTAATAATGGTGAAGTTCCTAATTTTGATCAAATAGGGGATAGTAGCGATTGTTTTTTTATTGAAGCAGATGAGCCTGAAAAAGCTGTGAATTTGATAAATAAACTAGTTTCGGAATCTATTCCTAGAAGATTTAATTTTAATCCAATTAATGATATTCAGATATTATCACCAATGAAAAAAGGGTTACTTGGTACAAATCATTTAAATCAAACTTTACAAGAATTGTTAAATAAAAGTTCAGATCAAATTGAGAGATTTGGNAAAATTTTTCGTCTAAATGATCGAGTTCTTCAAACNGAAAATGATTATGATAAAGATGTTTTTAACGGAGANNTAGGATATATTAATAAGATAGATAAAATTAATGAAACGATTGATGTTTTATATGACGACAAAGTTGTTAATTATGATTTCAAAGAACTTGATATGCTTATACATTCCTATGCTATCACTATTCATAAAAGTCAAGGAAGTGAGTATCCAGTNGTTATAATTCCTATACATACTCAACATTATGTTATGCTTAAAAGAACGTTGTTTTACACAGCTTTGACAAGAGCTAGAAAATTAGCTGTGATTGTTGGAAGTGTTAAAGCTATGCGCTTAGCTGTTAAACAAACAGATACAAGCTTTAGAACAACAATGCTAACTGAAAAATTACTCTAATTTTTAATTTTTAGTTTATTTNTATCGATTTTTTGCTTAAGTGCCAAATATTTTCATTNTAATCATTNATGGATCTATCAGAAGTAAACCATCCCATTCTTGCAATATTCAGTAGTGATTTTTTAGTCCATTCAAGTTTGTTTTGATATAACTTATCAACATCTTTATTGCATTCGATATAATCTTTATAATCTGCTAAATAAAAATAGAAATCACCAGCATCAGTTAATTCATGATACAAATCTTTAAATAAATCAGGGTTATCTTTGTCAAAAATATTTTCTCTTATTGATTCAAGGACAAGTTTAAGATCTTCAGAGGAATTTATATATCTCCATGGATTATATCCTTCAGCTTTCATTTTCTTTAAATCTTCAGTTCTTTTTCCAAATATAAAAATATTTTCTTCACCAACATGTTCTGCAATTTCTATATTGGCTCCATCCCATGTTCCAACTGTCAAAGCTCCATTTAGAGATAGCTTCATATTCCCAGTTCCAGATGCTTCAAATCCAGCTGTAGAAATTTGCTCAGAAATATCAGCAGCAGGTATGATTTTCTCTGCGATAGATACATTATAGTTGGGTAAAAATATAATTTTAATTTTATCATTAACTTCTGGATCATTGTTAATTACATCAGANAGAGTATTAATTAACTTTATTACTGATTTAGCAATTAAATATGCAGGTGCAGCTTTTGCAGCAAAAATAAACGTCCTTGGTTGAATATCATCTAATTCATTATTTTTGATTTTATGATAAAGATGAATTATATGCATAACTTTAAGCAATTGTCGTTTGTACATATGCAATCTTTTAATTTGAACATCAAAAATAGAATTTGGATCAATATCTTCATTAGTAATTTCTTTAATATATGAAACTAATTCGTTTTTTTTCTCCTGTTTTATTTTCGCATATTTTTGTTGAACCTCTTCATTATCAACAAACTTTTCGAATTCTTTTAATTTATCAAGATTTTGAATCCAACAATCTCCAATATAATCATTAATNAGAGATGATAATTGAGGATTTATTTTAACTAGCCATCTTCGATGTGTNATNCCATTTGTTACGTTGCAAAATTTATNAGGAAAAATTCTATTAAATTCAGGCATTGTCTCATCTTTAAGAAGTTGTGAATGGAGTGCTGATACTCCATTGACTTTATTAGAACCGATAACACACAAATTTGCCATTCTAACCATTTGCTGATCACCTTCTTCAATTAAAGAAACTTTTCGAATTAATTCTATGTCATTTGAATGATTGATTTCTATTTTCTTAAGAAATGACTCGTTGATTTTAAATATTAGCTGCATATGTCTTGGCAAAACTCTTGTTAACAATTCAACACTCCATTTTTCTAAAGCTTCAGCTAACAAAGTATGATTTGTATAACAAAAAGTTTTAGTGGTAATATTCCAAGCATTGTCCCATTTGATTCCTTCTTCATCATGTAAAATTCTCATAAGTTCTACAATGGCAAGGGTAGGATGAGTATCATTAAGTTGAATTACATTATTTTCATAAAAATTTAATAAATTAGAATTATTTTTTTTGTATCTTCGTATAATATCTCTAATTGAACTTGCTGCTAAAAAATATTCTTGGATTAATCTTAATTCTTTTCCTGCATAAGTGAAATCAGATGGATAAAGTACTTTTGTAACATTTTCAGCCCAATTTTTTTCTTCAACAGCTTTTACATAATCTCCTTGATTAAAAATGTCTAGTTGAAAAACTTCAGATGCTTGGGATTTCCATAGTCTTAACATATTAACAGTATTTTTTTTAGATCCAATTATGGGAACATCATAAGGTACAGCCTCAAAAATCTGATAACCACTCCAAGTTCCTGGGCACTCTTTTTCAGAAGAATGACTTTCATCAATATGTCCATATACACATATAGGAATAGTGTATTCAGGTCTAATCATTTCCCATGGATAACCATGAGATAGCCATTCATCAGGTTTTTCACGTTGCCATCCATTCTCAAATTCTTGTTTAAAAATTCCATGTTCGTAACGAATTCCATACCCATAAGCAGGAAGTTCTAGAGATGCTAATGAATCAAGATAACACGATGCTAATCGACCAAGACCTCCATTTCCTAGACCTGCTTCAACATCAAACTGTAAAACTTCATCAAGTGATGTATTCAAATTTTTTAATGCCTCGCAAGACTCTTTTTCAACACCCAATGCATAAATGTTATTTTCAAGCATTTTTCCAATTAGATATTCCATTGAAAGGTAATTAACTCTTCTTGGATTATCATTTAAATATGATGATTGAGTATTTATAAAACCATCAATAGCAAGATCACGAATTGCATGAGAAAATGCCATCATTTTATCTAGTTTTGTGGATGTAATTAAGGTTTTTCCACGACTATATTTTAAATGAAANAAAGTCCTTTTTGTTAATGATTCNACTGTTACNTTTGATGTTAAATTTTTCATAAATTTTTNATTAAGATAATTAATAAATTAAATTTTACTCTAGGATTTATATGATGCAAGCAATGATTGTAAAATAGTAAAANTTTATTCTGGAATAATTATTACTTGGCCAATTTTAATATCTTCAGGATTATTAATATTTTTATTTGCTTTTACAATAATATCATATTTCATCGGATCGTTATAAAATTTATTAGCTATTTTAGATAATGTGTCACCATCTTTTATTTTATATTTTATATTATTTTTAGAGGTTTCTTTTAATATGGTTTTAACATTATTTGTTGGAGGAGTTTCTTTAATTATCGTTTTAAAGTTATCTTCATTTTTATTAAATGATAATTCTAATTCTTTAGTTAAATTATTTATTTGTTCATTTATAAAAATATTTTTTTCTGATAAAGGATTTAATTCTAGATATCGATTATAATGGTAAATTGAATAAATATAATTTGTTAAGTATTGTTGGTAAATAATAGCTAAATCTAGATGAGCTCTAGAATATTCAGGATTTTTAATTAGAATTTTTTTTAAAATATTTTCAGCATTTATCCAATCTTCATTATCTATATAATTTCTTGCTTCAATTACAATTTGAATTTTACCTTCTATTTCTCTTTCTGTTAGTTCCTTTTCAGAACATCCACAAAAAAATAAAAATAAAATTNAAATTAAAAACTTAAAAAACATTTTTTACTTAACTTTTTTAAAATTTGTTTTCTTAATAAAATTGGAACTAAAATATTCCTCAAAATTTCCATGANCAATACTTTTTATAATCAAAGTTTCTCCGTCAATCTTTTCCATCATTTTTAGTCCTTTTTCTACTCCCATTGCATATATAGCNGTTGCAAGGCCATCTGCAAATGCTCCGTCTGGATGATATACACTAACACTTACAATATCTGTCTCAATAGCCATTCCATTTTTTGGATTTAAAATATGTGCATATTTTTTATTATCTTTTTCTTTAAAATTATAATAATTACCAGATGTNGCAAATGAACCATTTGTTATAGATATTAATCCATATAAATTATTAACATTAAATAATGAGGAACTTGGCATNTGNACTCCTATTCTCCATGGAAGACCATCTTGATTTGTTCCAATTACTGAAACATCACCACCTATATCTGCATATATATTTTTAAATTTATATTTGGGCAAAATTTCTTTTTCATAAAAATCATACTGATTAAAACTTTTAGATTGTTCTCCGCTTAATAAGAAAATAATCCTATCTGCAGCTGAACCCTTAGCGATTCCGCCTAAATTAAGGGTAATTTCTATATNCTTTTTTTGTAATTGTTTNTAGTTTTCACTATTTTGAATAATTTTTTTAAATCCGATTTTATGTAATTTATTTGAAATTAATGACACGTCAGGAAAATTATCAATTTCAAATTTAGTACTTCCGCTACCAAATCCCCATAAATCATAAAGAGGCTGAATAGTTGGATCATAATATCCATCAGATAATTCAGAGATTTTTAATGATTTCGAAACAACCTTATATAGTTCCGCATCNACATCATATGGATTTAAGTTATCTAATTTATTAAATTTATTAATTTCNCTGTNATCTATCCATGTTGACATTTGATTATTATAATAATTTAATAAATTTGTAATAGATGAATTAATTTCTTCGTANTAATCCAATGATATTTCATCAATAATTTTTACATTATAAGTTGTTCCCATTATGGATCCGGAAAATATTGGATTAATAATTTTTTTATTGGAAAGATTATANTTTCTTATTGATAAAGTTAATAATACAGCAAAAATTAAAAAAAATATNGAAGGCTTCTTACTCTTCATTGCATACAATCATTTCAATTTCTATCAAAGAGTTCATAGGAAGAGCAGAAACTTCTATAGTTGAACGGGCTGGGGGAGTATCATTATTAAAATAAGATGAATATATTTCATTAACAATTTTAAAGTTATCTAGATCAGTTAAAAATATCGTAGTTTTAACAACATTATTAAATGANGTATTNGCGGCATTNAATATTTCCTTGATATTTTTAAAAACTTGTTGAGTTTGATCTGAAATATTTTCTGAATCAATTTTATTTGATTTAGGATTAATAGGTATTTGCCCAGACAAAAATATTAATTCATTATTTCTAATTGCTTGACTATATGGTCCGATAGGTTTTGGAGCATTGCTTGTATAAATTTTTTTTAACATATTTCTAATCCTACTTTGGATTTTCCAATGCTTCAATAATTTTTAGATCAACTTTTGAATATGGAAGATTTCTAATATCTTTTAACTTTATCCATTTAAACAATTGANNCTCCATTGCTTTGGGTTTTCCTTCTANAATATTTGCATGATAAGCATGNAATTCAATAGAAAAATGGCTATATAGATGATGAAATTTTGAGATTTTAGATCCTATATTAATTTTTATATTAAGTTCTTCTTTTAGCTCTCTTGTAATACATTTTTTAATNGATTCATTCTTCTCTTTTTTTCCTCCAGGAAATTCCCATAAGCCTCCTAACATTTTATTTTTATTTCTTTGAGCTACTAAATATCCTTTTTTTGGATCTTTTATGACAGCTGCCCCAACTATTAAATGAGGAATCTTATTTTTTTTATTTTTTACAGGATAGGATAAAATATCATTAGAAATTCTTGATCTACAATTGTTTTTAACCGGACATATATCACATTTAGGATTTGTAGGTTTACATATTAAAGCTCCTAATTCCATCATGCCTTCATTGAATTCTGCCGCTTTACCTTTCGGTAGCATTTCATCTACAATAGATTGCATATATTTTTGAGTTGATGATTTATCTATATTTTTATCAATACAGAAATATCTTGCTAAGACTCTCATTACGTTTCCATCCAATACAGCAAAGTCAAGATTTAGTGAGATTGAACAGATAGCTGCTTTAGTATAAGGACCAATTCCAGGTAATGATTCAATAAATATTGGATCCCTGGGAAATCTACCATTATGTTGGTTTTTAATAATTTGAGCTGACTTATATATATTCCTAGCTCTGGAATAATAACCTAGTCCTTCCCACGCTTTTAGAACCTCCTGTTCATTAGCATTAATTAATGATTTTAAACTAGGAAAGATTTTAATCCACCTATTAAAATGAGGTGTTGCTTGTTCAACTCTTGTTTGTTGAAGCATTATTTCAGATATCCAAACTCTGTATAGCGAAGGTTTTTTTCTCCAAGGCATATCTCTTCTATTATTCGCAAACCACTTAATTAATTCTTTAGAGAATGAAGGTGAAAATTTATACATTAGAAAGATCTAAATCT
>PASA01000010.1 GCA_002712105.1 Kiritimatiellaceae bacterium | reverse complement strand
GATGTTTTTAATGATAATGAAAGCATTAGCAAGTTGATTAATCCAAAGTATTCATATGTAGCTAGAAACTCCAAACAAGCAGTTACTTTTGTTGCCAATCATGATACAGATAAAGACGCATTTGTTCCCTCTATAAATCGTTATCCTTTATTAGCATATGCATTTATATTAACGTACGAAGGATATCCATGTATTTTTTGGAAAGATTATTTTAACAATGGTTTAGCTAATTTAGGCGGGAAAAAAGGAAATGGAATAAATTATTTGGTTTCTGCACGTGAGATGCTGGCTGATGGAAGTCCAGAAATAAAAACGTGCCTTATTTCAGATGAAATATTAGCATATGAAGCAAAAGGAAATAGTATTGATGCGCCGGGTTATTTAGTAATCATCAATAATGGAGATAGGTCAAAACTGATTAAAATGGAAATTTTAAATCCATATTTATATAGCAATAATTTAAATGCATACGCATGGTATTCTTATAAAACCAGCAAGAAACCAAGTGATATTTTTTGTAATGCAAAGGGCGCGGTTTCAATAAACGTTCCTCCTAAAAGTTATGTTGTATACAGTTTAGAAACAGAACAATAACAGAGATTTATATGAAAAATTTTTATTACATTGTCTTGGTCTGTATTTTTAACACATTACTTCATAACTCTTTTTCAGAAGTTCATACATCTCAATTAGTAACATTAGAAAATAAAACCTATAAAGCTTCGATTACTGTTAAAGAAATAGACGAGGAAAGAGTATATACTTTAAAAAGTAATGCACCGTTAAGAGATAATAAGCCAAGTGATAAGAAAATAATATTTCCAGAATATAAATATCATGCCGTTACTAGAACTGGAAATTTACTATTTGATGGGTTATATGCGCTTGCTATTCATGAAGCAAAATTAAATTCTGTTAGTCAGATAAAAGATGGTGCATATAATCATGGGAACCCTATTTTGTTAAACGCATTCCAAACTGGAGAATTATGGACCTACGTATGGACAAGGGACTTAGCCTATTCTGTTGATTTAGCTTTAGCTCAATTTGATCCTCAAAGATCTGTTGAGTCTTTATTGTTTAAAACATCTAATTTTAAACAGTATCTTAATCGGAAGAATGAAATTCAAATAATACAAGATACAGGTTCTGGTGGAAGTTACCCTGTATCAACTGATCGCGTTGTTTGGGCATTAGGCGCTTATGAAACACTCAAACATTTACCTTCAAATGAGCAAATAAATTTCTTGAAAACAATCTATCCTATTTTAAAAGCAACGATTGAGCAGGATAGAATTTTAGTATTTGATAACGCTTCCGCTTGGGGACTATATTCAGGAGAGCAATCATTCTTAGATTGGAGGGAGCAATCTTACCCAAGTTGGACAAAAGATAATGTTGTTCCTATTGCAATGTCTAAAACTTTATCTGTAAATGTAGCTCAATATGCAATTTTAAATTTTGCAGCGTTTAGTGCTGAAAAATTAAACATATCTGTTGAGGCTGAGAAGTATAAAACATGGGCGATAAAACTTAAGGATTCAATAAACAGGTGTTTATATAATGAGGATTTAGATTATTATTATGCGTATATACTTTCTAACGGAGTCTTCGATTTGCCCGTTCATCGATTTGATTTACTCGGGTCGTCTCTTGCCATATTACTAGATATTGCAGACAAAGAAATGGGTAAAAAAATAATAACTAATTACCCAATCGGGAAATATGGACCGTCGGTGACTTGGCCTATTGAAGAAAATATACCNATTTATCATAATCAAGGAATATGGCCNTTTGTTACAGCTTATTGGACGAAAGCATCAAANAAAGTAAATAATTATGAAGCAGTTAACATAGGGATAAAATCCATGTTTGATTTTGCCTCCATAAATTTATCAAATATGGAAAATTTTGATTTTATTTCTGGATTACCCTTTAAAGAAAATGGTTCCTTGTCGGGACCTGTAGTGAATTCAAGAAGACAACTTTGGTCGGTTGCGGGTTATTTATCAATCATTCAGGATGTTATTTTTGGACTCGATGTTTCATGGAATAAAATAAGATTTAATCCTTACATAACAAATAAAATTAGAAACGATTTNTTTCAAAATACTTCAGAAATTTCTCTTAAAAATTTTACGTATAAAAATACAAAAAATGATGTCACAATCTGTTTACCAGAAGTTAGCAATACTAGATTTGGAAGACTTGAAATTAAAAAAATTGAATTAAACGGTAAATCCATTGGATTAGATTACATACCATTGGACAAATTATTTACTTATAANAAATGGAAAATTTATCTCGANCAGTCTTCTTTTCAGCAGAATAAAAAAGAGATCACAATTGCTGATAAAGCTAAGTGGTTTGCTCCTAAACCATTTTNAATTANTGAGAATCAACCATTAAATATCTTTATGAGTTCATATGATAAATTAATGNAAAATGATAACANNTTATGTTCNACTAATATTAGTTTGGAATATTTAAATACATTAATAGAAGCTGATTCTATTAAATATCCATTTTGTTGGTCTATTGCCGTTAAGGATGTGCACAATAATTTTTCTTTTCCATTACCAATCAGATGGAAATTAAATACTTCTGATTGTTATGAAATTACTACCGACCAAATGATAAATAAAGGAGGGCAGTTGATTAAAAATAGTCATTTTCAAAATTGGGGNGCAATCAATGATGAACTTTATGTAAAAGAATTTTCTGTAAATGAAAGCGGGTGGCATCTTGTGAACACAATTTTTTCTAACGGAAATGGTCCTGTAAATACAGGAATAAGTTGTGCAGTTAAGAAAATTGAAATTACGAGTAATGATAATAGCATTGCTGATCAGCATGGGTATATTTTCATGCCACAATCTGGTAGATGGGACCGGTGGGATGCATCCTCTCCAATAAAGGTATTTTTAAAAAAAGATGTGATTTATCAATTCAACATAAAAGAAGATAATTTTTCAATAAATATGAGTTATCTGCAGCAGAACTCTCAGTATACTTCGTGGCCAGGAGGNGGTGATCGAGCTTGCAATTATGTAAACATATCAAAAATTATCGTAAGAAAAGTTATTGATGAATGTGAGNTTGATGATTAATAGTAATAATAACATATGAAAAAGTGCTCTTATATTCTTTCTTTTTTATTACTGCTTAGCATCTTTGCTCTAGCTGGAGAAGATTATTTAGTAGACGAGAATGTCGCAGTCTTTTATCCAAATGATTACAAAGCTGTTTANACACAGCCTTCCGTAATTTTTTCAAAAGAAATAAAGCATATAAAACCAGTTCCTTCTTCATGGAAAATTAAACCTATTTTTAAAAAAATTGATGGAACAGCAGTTGCTGAAATTACATTTAACGAACCAATTGATTTTTATGGAAACGGGGAAGTCATTGGACCTCTTCTTAGAAATAATTCATCAGTAGAATTATGGAATACTGATAATTATTGTTATCAAAAGGATAATGGTAGGNGATTATATCAATCGCATCCATGGATCATGGGGGTAAGAAATGACGGAACCACAGTTGGAGTTATCGCTGATAATACATGGAAGCAGGAGTTTATAATTTCTGATAATAAAGTAAGTATAAATTCTGAAGGACCCTCATTTCGGGTGTTTATATTTGAAAGCGAAAACCCAACACAAATGATGAACTTACTTGGTGAGTGGACTGGGACAATGGAAATGCCTCCATTATGGTCTCTTGGATATCATCAATGTAGATATTCNTATTATCCTGATACCGAAGTTATGAGAATAGCTAATGAATTCAGAGCCCGAAAAATTCCCTGTGATGTGATATGGATGGATATCGACTATATGGATAAATTNAAAGTTTTTACGTTTGATAAAAATACATTTCCAAATCCAAAGAAGTTAAACAATTTTCTTCATAAAAATAATTTTAAATCAGTTTANATGATTGATCCTGGGGTNAAAAAAGAAAATGGATATTTTGTTTATGATTCAGGAAGCAAGGGAAATCACTGGGTTCTAGATGGTAACCGGAACGAATATAATGGTGACGTTTGGCCAGGCGCTTGTGCCTTTCCTGATTTTACAAGAAATGAAACATGTAAATGGTGGGCAAATTTATATAGCGATTTCATGAGTTATGGAATTGATGGCGTATGGAATGATATGAATGAACCTGCCGTATTTGATGGACCAGATGGAACAATGCCATTCGATAATTTTCATCGAGGAGACAACTTTTTTCCATCATCCTCTCATCTTAGATATCACAACATATATGGAATGTTGATGGTAAAAGCTAGTCGAGAAGGAATTCTTTCAGCAAAGCCAGATAAAAGACCATTTGTATTATCGCGAGCAAATTTTTTGGGGGGTCAAAGATATGCGGCTACATGGACTGGAGACAATAAATCATCTTGGGATCATTTAAAACTTTCCATTCCAATGTCCTTATCATTAAGTTTATCGGGGCAACCATTTAATGGACCAGATATTGGGGGATTTGAAGGAAATTGTAGTTCTGAATTGTTAGCTCATTGGATGGCTTTAGGAACTTATTATCCTTTTTCTAGAAATCATGCATCCAAGAATAGTATCAATCAAGAACCCTGGGTATTTGGAAAGAAAGTCGAAGATATTTCAAGAACGGCTATAAATCGAAGATATAAACTTTTACCATATCTATATTCATTGTTTAGGGAGTCCTCTTTANCTGGAATACCGATCATGCAACCAGTATTTTTTGCAGATCCNAANGATTTAAGTCTTAGAAGTGAGGAGCAAGCGTTTCTTTTAGGCGAAAATTTACTTGTTGTGCCTCGNTGGGCTTCAAATGTTGATCTTCCTNATGGAGATTGGGATCATTTCTTTTTGGAGGAAAAAGATGATGGATATCAGCCTATATTATTTCTAAAATCAGGGTCTATTCTACCCATAGGAAATATTTTTCAGCATACCGATGATTACAATACAGACAAAATTACGCTACTTGTAAATCCGTCGAGTGACGGAACAGCCTATGGACAATTGTATCACGATGAAGGAGATGGATTTGATTACAAAAATAATAAATTTTCTCTCACCGGATTTAACGCTAAAATNAATGAAAAAGGGANCTTAAAAATTAATATTNNNAATATAGCCGGCGANGCAAAATATNCGAGAAAATACCGTATTGGATATGTCTATGATGGAAAAATTATTTATTCAAAATGGTTTTCAGAAAAAGAACATGAANTAACCATAAAAGAACATGAAAGTGTAACTATTGATAGTACATTNTTNCCATCTATGTATTTGTCTATGAAATCTTCCAATAAAAATAAAATTATACCAATGAANTATCTAAATGATGGAAGATGGTTAACCGATCCATTGATGTTTGATGATCCCAGCGTTGAATTCTTTTTTTCTGATTCAAAAGATAGTAATCGTAACGTTTGGGGAAATCAAATTGGGCTAGAAGGAGAAGTAAAAATTGTTAAAAATCGTGAGGCAGGTATTNGATTTAAAGTAACTGATCAAAAATATATTATTTCTTTCAATGAATACAATTTGAGATATAAAGTAATCCCTGCTCCTAAATTTGATTATATTTCAATAGTTGGAGACGCAACATCTATTGGATGGAATCCAGCAGGNATACCTTTTGAGCAAGACCCATTGAATCCAAATATTTTCTTATGGANGGGTAATCTTAAAAAAGGATNATTTAAATTTCATACTTGTAGTGGTAATTGGAATGAGGGCTTTTGGATTCATCCAAAAAAAAATAACCAGTCGTTCAAAGAGAATACATTTACAATAGCAAAAGACGGTGAGAGTTTAGACAATAAGTGGTTAGTTGGCAAAGAAGGAGTGTATGATATTTCAATTAATCTATTGTCTAACGAAATCATTATTAACAGCAAAAATTAGTATATGTTATAAATGAAAAAGAATAAAAATATCAAGAATGCTAAATCAAGCGCTATTTTTGTTACAATAGTTGTTCATTTATTAATCATNGTTTTGTCCTTCTCATTTGTTGCTGTTCGAGTCATCTATAAAAANGAACAGCAATTTGAAAACCCAACTCAGCCAAGGCCTAAGGTTGCATTAAAAAAATTACAAGTTCCAAATGTGAAACCTAAAGAACAACCTAAGCCAAAATTAAAAAAAGTAATTCTGGCAAANCCAAAAATTAACTCCGTTTCCGATAAAATTCAAATGCCTGAGATCACAGGGGTAAGAGGAGGAACAGGTCTTGGCTCTGGAACGGGTTTAGGTAGTTTGGGGTTTAGTATGGATTTACCCGATTTATTTGGAAGTAATCGAAGGGGAACAGGAAATGAATTTGTTGGTCATTTATATGATCTTAAACAAACGGACGATGGGGAAATAACAGACATAGGAAAACTTGTTGCTCAGCGTCAGTCAGATGATTGGCAAGATCCATATGTTACCGAGGCAATTAAATTTTACAGAGAAATCCTAAAACGATTTTTAGGTGGATGGAACGAAAGTGTTTTAGATGATTATTACAAAGCTCCAAGAGAAAAATATGCACAGTCGTTTATTATTCCTTCAATAAATGCTGCTGAAGCACCCAAATCATTTGGGGTGGATAAAAGTGTAAACCCGTCGATGCTTCTCGCCTTATATAAAGGAGAAATCTGCGCTCCTGAAACTGGTAAATATCGGTTTGTAGGAAGAGGTGATGATGTATTAGTAGTNCGTGTTAAAAAAAGAGTTGTATTAGATGCATCTTTAAATCCTCAAACGGATTGGAATGGAGACGATCCGTTAAATTACAAGTATGAAGCTTACTATGACTTTGGATTAGTGCTAGGCGATTGGATTTATCTCAGAGAAGGAGATGAAGTTCAAATGGAGGTGTTAATAGGAGAAGAGCCAGGAGGTGGTTTTCATTGTCAATTATACATTCAACAGGAAGATAAAGAATATCCAACGGTGGTTGAAAAAAGTCTAATTGAAAGACCTATTTTTCCTATTTTNAAAACTACGAATTTAGTGCAAGGCGTCATACAAAAAATGGATATTAATCCGAAATGGGCAACAGCTGAAGGGCCTAACTTCGGAGTGATTCGGTAGATTTTCTTTTTTTTCTACTACCATGTCTAATAAAAACATCTTTTGAAATCTCTTTAAAATTTTTGGTTTGACGAACGTCTTTAAAATGTTGTCTTGCCGTAGAAATTGATTGTCTTAAATCAANAATCGGATATGGATAATTATTACCTAACTTAAAACCTTTTTCAAATCCGATTAGATCTGGCATTAACCAAGGTTCATGAATATCATTTCCATCTAACATAGATAGCTCAGGAACCCATTTCTTGATAAATTTTCCATCGGGATCATGATCATACCCTTGCTTAATGGGGTTATACATTCTCAACGCATTTATCCCTGTAACACCACTTTGCATTTGTATTTGTGAATAATGAATACCTGGTTCATAATCTATAAAATTACAGGCAAGAAAGTTTTTAAATTTTCTCCAATCAATCCANAGATTGTANGATATNAATGAAACTAACATAGCTCTCATTCTAAAGTTAATCCAGCCAGTTTCCTTTAATGCGCGCATACAAGCATCAACAAATGGATATCCTGTTTCTCCTTTTTTCCATGCATCAAAATAGGCTTCATTGAAATTATTTCTCAAGTTATCAAAACTCGGATGAAAACAATGNGTTTCAATTTGGGGTTCGGACTCTAATTTTTGCATAAAATGACAATGCCAATGACATCTCGCCAAAAAAGATCTAGTAGAACTTTTTAAAATTTTATTTTTATCTCCATTTTTCACCGTATTAACAACTTGTTTCATTGAAATACAACCGTTAGTTAAATAAGGAGAAATCCTTGAACAACTTTCGTATGCTGAATTAGGACTGCTCATTTCTTTGTAATATTTCAAACCTCGGTGAGTAATAAAAGAATCAAGTGCATCCATAGCTTTGGACTCACCCCCTACAAGATCGGGACGATTTTTTTGGTTGATAATTCCTAGGTCCTCACAATTAGGTAATGTAAGAGAGTGGAGAGAAGGTGAAATTTTTTTTAGGGCAGTTGGTGCTGGTAAGATATCTCTTTTCATTCTCTCTTCCCATGTCCTTGACCATCCATCTCTTTCCTTTAATCCTCGAACCACGCCGTTTTGAGTAAATTCCTTCCAAAGTATATTTTGGTTATTTACCCATTCTCCAACTCTTAGATCTCTTTTGTAAGTAATGGAGTTTCCAGTTTCTTCATGGGAATAAATACAATCGAAGGAAATTTCTTTTTGAAGATTTTGTAACACTTCTGTAGCTTCCCCTTTTTTTACAATTAAGGGTTGGCCTAATAGAGTTAATTTTTGATTTAATTCAACTAAAGACTGTCGAATAAAATTCCAATGTAGGGAACTAAATTGTTCAGAGTTAATAATTTCTGGCTCAATTATGTATAATGGAATGGCGGTTCCTTTTGACGAAGCAGTTAAAAGAGGTTCATGATCATTAACCCTTAAATCTTTTTTAAACCACACACAAATGTTCATTTTATTCTATTTCTTCTACATTTTTCGGAACAATATTTTACTTCATGCCAAACCTTTTTCCACTTCTTTCTCCATGTATAGGGAAGGCCGCAGGTAACACATATTTTTGTTGGTAGATTTTTATTCACGATACTTCTTCGTAAAAGGGGCAAAAAGCTATCTGTTATTTTGATGGTTTTATCTTTAAAAAAAAAATATAGTATTCGGTTTAAATAATTAGGACATATATATTTTGAAAAAGATACAAATTTTGCCTTCTATTTTAGGAACAGACTATGATGCGCTTCCTCTTGTATGTGAGGATTTTGAAAAAGCTGGTGCTGATCAAATTCATATAGATGTTATGGATGGAATATTTGTANAGAATGTAAGCTTCAGCCCAGCAACTGTTCAAAGCTGTAAATTATCTTCATCCTTACCGCTTAATGTCCATTTAATGGTAAATAATCCCTTAGATTTGATTTCTGATTACGTAGCAGTTNGTGCTGATACTATCCATGTTCATATTGAGTCTGATTGCGATATATATACCACTCTAAGGAAAATAAAAGACAATAAAAAAATTGCAGGGATTACAATTAACCCTGAATCATCCATTGAGACTATTCTTCCATTGATAGATAAAAAATTAGTTGATGAAGTTCTCATAATGACGGTTAATCCTGGTCTAGGTGGTCAGGAATATATGCCGGAAGTAGAATCAAAAATAAGCATAATAAGAAAAAGATTTCCTCATTTAGATATAACAGTAGATGGTGGAATTGACGATATTTCGATTGAAACGGCTGCTGCAAAAGGAGCAAATAGATTTGTTGTTGGTTCTTATTTGTTCAGTTTAAAAAATCTTCAATCAGGAATTAGTAATTTGAGATCTATTGCAGAACTTAATTATAATCACTCTCCATGATTTTAATTTAAATTTCTTCTTGAAACGAGTTTAACGATTATATATATCTTTGAAACTAGCTTTATTGGATATTGAAACTTTGTTGTTACATTATTTGTTAGTTAAGCTACGTAAATAAATTTATTTTTGTAGGAGGAATTAAATGAGATCGAGAATATTTTTAGTGCTGATGTCAATCACNGCTTTTTCTTTTGNNGAAACGATAGAATTATTTGAATTCGGACCAAGTAACAATTACAGTAGTATTTCATTAAATGATTATGATTTAGATGGAGATACTAATACAACTATTCTGACCGCAAGNCATATTGGTGGTGATAGTTTAACCTCTAGTGCAAGTACAGGATGGGACGCAAGAGCGACTCAAGGAGCAACATTAGGAACTCCCGCCGCTGGTTCATCTCGACTAGGTTATACGGGAGAATCTGTTTCAAGTTTTTATTATGGTCCAACTGCTTTTNNTGGTGTTCCATGGGTTGGACCTACTGACACGCCTCCGGCAGGATATTTAACCAATGGATATTACATTGCGGATGCAGGTAACCAAGATATTGTTACTTTAACATTAAAGGTTACAGATATCGATTTTGATCAAACTACAGGTAACACACAAAATAACGCAAACTATAGCTTCCGTCTTTGGGATAAGGCTTCCGGAATTGTTGGTGGCGTTGCNAATACCTACTACATTGGTTTACAAGTAATGGATTCATATGCCTCAGATCGTTTGCAATTAGCTTTAGTTACTTCCAACGGAACTCTTCTTTCTGGAGGAACAGGTCTTACTGGCCAAAATAATAGAACTCGTATTGCTTGGTTAAAAGGGGCTGGTGTTCTTGCAGATTCTGATGATTATGAGTTTGTTTTAACACTTGATTTAGCCAACGGTATGTGGGATGCAAGTATAAATGGTGTAGAGTCAGCTTCTGGAACATTTAATACAGCTCATATTAAAGGATTTGATCGTTACCAATCAAATTTCCAACAGTTCTCTACAGGTGATTACATCGATATCGACGAAATTTCAGTAAGTGTGGAGTCAAATGCTGGACAAACTCTTTTAGAGCCAGTGACTGGATATTACACAACTATTCAAGATACAACAACAATTCTTCACGATTCGTTAACAGATATTTTTCATACCAACGGAAATATAATGGCTAAATTTGCTAATATCAGTGGACAGTCTGAATGGAATTGGACAAACAACCTTCAGTTTGTTGGTGTTGAAGCACCATATATTCCAAGTACAGAGACATTAGTTGGAACAAACGCCTCAGCAGTCACCTCTGCTTGGTTGGTCAATGAAGCGGCGTCCGTAACTCTTGGAGATGGCTCAAGGGGTTATGAAAATAGATTTGGTATATTAAGAAATAACGATAGTTTATTTGTTGTTCCTGATAATAATGCAGTGGTATCTATGAATAATACCACTACGGAGTTGAACTTAGATAGCGAAATAACTCTTGCAAGTTTATCCGGAAACGGTGCAACAAGTGCAAATACAGCCGGAGCTATATTAAATGTGAATACCGGCGGAGTTTTGAACGTAACAGGTCAATCTGTTCATAGTGGTCAAACCTACAGAGACGGAACCATTGAACTCGGAAGTTGGGGAAATGGATCAGGTTCACATTTCATGACAATAACAGCGGATGGCGGTACAATCAACGCCGAGAGAGTTCGAGTAGCTCATTCAAAAGCTGGAGGAACATTGAATGTTGTTAATGGTGGTGCAGTAAACACATCCGATTTAGTGGTTGGATTTGATCCTCATCAATGGGGAGTTGGTACGGTGAACATTTCTTCAGGGGATGTTACAGCAAAAACTGTATTTGTTGGTCAAGCAACCGAAGGAATTCTTAATGTCGTTGGAGGAAATTTAAAAATTACATCCGACGGTAGAGTGAGAATTGGTGACTCAAGAAGCAACGCTACCACAACTAACCCTTCATTATGGGAAGGCTCTAGTAATGTTGTTGCTAAAGGAACAATTAATTTACAAGCCGGTGAGATAGCTGCAGCTGATGGTGCAACAAACACTATGTTATGGGTAGGTTATCAAAACACTGATACTGAGCCGAAAATTATGGCAAACTTTAATGTGTCTGGCGGAACTGTAAATGGTGGAGAAAATCTACAAATGCAAGTAGGTCGAGTATCTCCAGGTACAATGACATTGAGTGGAGATGGTGTTGTTAATGCAAGTAGTACATTCACTGTTGGACACCAAGCATCCGGTATTTTAAATGTAAATGGCGGAACATTTAATTTAAGTGATCACTCTAACACAAACATAACCACAAGATTAGATGTTGGAGGCCATGGTGGCGGAGGAGTTGTCGGAGGTAATGGTACAGTAAATATGACTGCTGGTACAATGAACTTAGCCTCTTTATATATGGGTAATTCTCAAACGGACGGAGAACAAACTTCCAGCTTCACGCAAACTGGTGGAACAGTAAATATTCTTGGTGGCGCATGTCGCTTCGGAGTTCGTGGAGAAGCTACCTACACAATCGGAGGAGGAGAGTCTCTTGCTAGTCTTATTGTTAATCCGATGGCAACTATATCCAATGTATCAGGAACCGCATCAAGTATTATTAATATGTCTTATGGTGCTTCATCTGATAACGTTTACAAAGACTCCACGTTTACCATTAATAGCAATGCATTCGTACATGTGAACTCGATTACTATGGATAGCGTGAATGGTGCAACTAATGATGCCGCATCGGCAACACTTAACCTTAATGGTGGTACGTTACTCATAGAAGGTAACTGGAACGGCGGAATTAACTTAGCTAATGACGCACAATTAAATATAGGTGAAGGAGAATTAATTTGGGCGCATTGGATGGAACCATTAACTGAGTATTTAAGACAAGCATGGACAAATGGAAATATAACTTTGACAAGTGGTATAACTGAAGCTCCAAGTAATAGTGTGGCAATCCTAACGGATGGTGACTATGTATTATATGGGGAATCTTATAATTCAAGTAATAAGGTATATTCTTCAGAAATGAGAGTAGGAGCTCCATACAGTCGTTTTGTATCAGTTCTAGCTAATCCACCTAGTCCCTATGATACTTGGGCGGAGACAAATGGAATTACTGATCCAGAGGGAGATGAGGATAGTGACGGTATAGTTAACTTATTAGAATTTGCTTTTGGTACAAGTCCTGTTTCATCGGATACTGGTGCAATCAGTAGTTCAAGAAGTGGTGCAAATATTAGCTTCACTCATCCAAAACGTGAAGGAATAGACCATGGTTTGACATATGTTGTTCAAACAAATGGAAATCTTAAATTTGGAGATTGGGATGATTATTCTTCTGCTGATCCAACAGAAGCTGGTTCGTCTGTAACACATACGATATCAACAGCTGCAGAAGATGAATTATTTATCCGATTGAAGGTAGAAACAGAATAATTTTAATTGTTTCTTATCGAAGGCTGCGGTTATTATTTTCGCAGCCTTTTTTAATTAATAAGGAAATAAGGTCTTATGAAAAAATATATTATAATTAGTTTAATTTGTTTTTTAATCCCTGTCATTGATTCAGATGCCAAATATGAAAACAATATTGATTCATTACAACAGTATGAGTGTCCAGAGTGGTTTAGAGATGCAAAGTTTGGCATTTATTTACATTGGGGCGCTTATTCGGTGGCAGAACGTGGAGAGTGGTATGCTAGAAAATTATATATAGAAGATGGAGAAGATTATAAATATCATGTAAAGACATATGGCCATCCATCAGAATTTGGGTATGCTGATTTTATTCCTTTGTGGAAAGCTGAAAAGTTTGATCCAGACGCCCTATTGGCTTTATTTAAAAGATCAGGTGCTAAATATTTTACACCTTGTGCCGTTCATCATGACAATTTTGATTTGTGGAATTCAACTCATCATGAATGGAATGCCGTTAACATGGGTCCAAAAAAAGATCTTATACAATTATGGAAAGACGCAACGGTAAAAGCAGGACTTAGATTCGGGGTGACTACTCATTTATCGAGAAGTTATAGTTGGTTAAACACCGCAAATCAGTCGGACACTAAAGGAAGAAAAAAAGGAGTTCCGTATGACGGAGCTCAAGGGAAAGCGGTCGGTTTATATCCTCCTAACGACGGACAAAGTACCCATCCACGCGCTCCATTCGATGCACCAGAAGAGTGGAGAAATCATTGGGCAAAAAGAGTGAAGCAATTAATAGACGATTATCAGCCAGACCATTTATATTTTGATTGTGCAGTTCCATTTAGAGGTTCTGATGAGGGAAGAACAGGAATGGATGTTATCGCTCACTTTTATAATCAACGACCTGAAGGAGTAATGTGTGTTAAAGAAAGACCNTGGCAGGGATTGTATGCAGATGGAATAACAACTCTTGACTATGAAAGAGGGAAAGCAGAATCCATTCTTGATGAACCATGGCAAACAGATGATTCGATTGGGTCTTGGGGATATAATCCAGCAAGACCTTATATGAAGCCCGGATTAGTCGTAGATAAAATTATTGATATCGTTTCAAAGAACGGAAATATGCTTTTAAATATTCCAATTAAGGCAGACGGCACACTCGATAAAGAAGCAATCGACCTTCTCAATAATGTAGGTGAATGGTTCGATGTAAACGGAGAGGCTATTTATGGAACCCGTCCATGGTATATGTATGGTGAGGGTAAAAATAAGATTGATGCACATGATTTGGAGTCATCATTAACTCCCAAGGATTTTAGATATACCACTAAAGATGGATATTTGTATGCATTTGTTATGGATTGGCCTAAAAAGCATCAAAATCCGGTTGTATTGCCAAATCTTACAATTATGAATACAAGAGTAACCGAGGTAATATCAGTTGAATTATTAGGACATAATGAAAAAGTTTTATGGGAAAATCACGGTGATGGTCTGCATGTAACATTTCCTGAGAAAAAACCATGTGAGCATGCGTACGCATTGAAAATTGGATTTGCTAATCCTCTGAAATAAAATATTAATTATGGAGAGAAAATGAGTTCATTAAATAAGAAAGTTGTTCCAAAAGAGTTTATTGGACCTTTTATTTTGGTTACNTCCCTTTTTGCACTATGGGGATTTGCAAACGATATTACCAACCCTTTGGTAGCNGCATTTAAAACGGTTTTTGATGATTTGTCTAACGCGCAAAGTAGNACCATNCAATTTGCATTTTATGGAGGGTATGCAACGATGGCTATNCCNGCGGCGTTATTTATNCAAAAATATTCTTATAAAGCTGGGGTATTATTAGGNTTNGCTCTTTACGCATTAGGAGCTTTATTATTTATACCAGCGGCAACGACTATGGAATTTATATGGTTNCCTTTATCTTTATATGTTTTGACGTTTGGATTAGCTTTTTTAGAAACTACAGCAAATCCGTACATTCTNTCGATGGGNGATGAGGAAACNGCTACGCAGAGACTTAATTTAGCACAAGCTTTTAANCCCATAGGATCCTTGCTCGGAATGTTTGTTGCCAGTAAATTAATTTTAGCAAATCTTTCNACAACTAAATTCCGTAATGAACAATTTTCGATTCACCCTGAGTATGAAAGCATGGCAGCAGGCGAGGTAAATGCTAAAATTGATGCGGCGTTACAANCNGCAAAGAATTTAGAACCAACAGTATTTGCGGCNAATCAAGTTGCTGATATTGAAATTATTAGNAATCCATATGCTATTTTAGGAATTGTTGTCTTATTTATGTTTACCATATTTTTNTTAAAAAAGATGCCCGATACCGGCAATAGAGGNTCGCATATTAATCCNATGGATAGNGCAAAAAGATTATTCAAAAATAGAAGCTGGAAAGNAGGNGTNATTGCTCAAACCTTTTATGTGGCCGCTCAAATTACTTGCTGGACCTTNATNATTCAATACGCNATGGAGAATGTTTCTGGAATGACCATGTCTAAGGCACAAAACTATAATATTGGNGCGATGGCATTATTTTTAGTNAGTAGGTTTATTTGTACCTTTTTATTGAAATACTTCTCCCCTGGNAAACTTCTTATGCAACTTTCNACATTGGCGGCTATACTAATGTTATTTACTATTTTNCTTCAAAACTATGTAGGATTNTTNTGTTTAGTNGGNATATCAGGATGNATGTCATTAATGTTTCCAACTATTTATGGAATTGCTTTAAAGGGAACTGGTGACGATGCAAAAATTGGTTCTGCGGGACTTGTTTTTGCTATTGTTGGNGGAGCGTTAATGCCTCTTGCTATGGGNTTTATCATGGATAGCGATGGTTTAGGGTTTNTAAATGCTGTTAGNCTGTCATTCTTNATGCCATTTATTTCTTTTGTTGTGATTGCTTTATTTGGATTTCGTACATACAAAGCTACAAATTAAAGTNAAAAAATATGAAATTAGTGGGTATAATTTTTTCNTCAATTAGTTTAATTTTATCTTCTTATGGATTAGATAAATCTCCTAANTTTCTATTTATTTTTGCAGATGATATGGCNTATGAAACCATCAATGCATATGGCCTTACGGATATCGATACCCCNAATCTTGATAGNTTAGTCAAAAGNGGTACAAGTTTTTCAAGAGCATATAANATGGGNGCNTGGAATGGAGCTGTGTGTATTGCGAGTAGAACCATGTTNATGACAGGAAAAACGGTTTGGAATGCANATAAAATGGANTCNAAAAAATCTATGGCAGCAGCAGCTCANGCGGGTAGCCTNTGGCCGCAATATCTTCAAAGAAAAGGATATAANACTTACATGAGTGGNAAGTGGCATATTAAAAATGATCCNNTNAATGTATTCGAAAAAGCCATAGATGTTAAACCCGGAATGCCTAANGATGTATTAGAGGGATATAATCGACCTTTNGATAAAGAGGATTATGCANCTGGCTGGAAACCATGGGATATTAATTATGGTGGTTTTTGGGAGGGNGGTATTCATTGGAGTGAAGTATTAGCAAATAATGGAATTGATTTTTTAANAGATGCAAGNACCAACAACTCCCCATTTTTCATGTACCTNGCTTTTAATGCTCCACATGATCCACGTCAATCTCCTCAATCCTTTGTTGATAGATATCCTTTAGATAGAATCGAAGTACCAGTAAACTTTGTGCCTAAGTATAAATATGAAGAAGAGATGGGATGCGGACCAGCTGTAAGAGATGAACGACTAGCTCCTTTTCCAAGAAATGAGTATGCAGTAAAAGTTAATCGCCAAGAATATTATGCGCTTATTACTCATATGGATGAGCAAATTGGCCGAATATTGGAAGCTTTAGATAAGACAGGATTAACGGACTCCACCTATGTTATTTTTACAGCTGATCATGGCTTATCTGTTGGACATCATGGGTTAATAGGTAAACAAAATTTATATGAACATAGTACACAAGTTCCTTTTATTATCACAGGACCGGACATTAAATCAGACCATATAATCAATACTCCTATTTATTTACAGGATATAATGCCTACTACATTGGAATTAGCTGAAGTAGATATCCCCTCGTCCGTTGAATTTAGAAGCTTAGTTCCCCTTATCAGGGAAAGTAATATTAATCATTATGATTATATTTACGGAGGTTTTAGGAATTTGCAGCGTTCGATAACTGACGGTGAGTGGAAACTCATTCATTATACAAATGGAAATATTTACAGGTTATATAATATCTCAAACGATCCGAATGAGATGATTGATTTAGCATTAGATAAAAATTACAGAAAAAATATAAATGACCTTAAATTTAAGTTAGTAGATTTAAGCAAGCGTTTAAATGACCCTGTTGATTATGATAATCCAACAGATAGTGGAAAAAATAAGAATTTATAAATAAGCGGAGAAGATAATGATTTTTAAAAAATTAATAGTTAATGTTCTAATATTGGCAGTTGCATTAATGATGCCGGTGATAGGTTTTGCTGATGAAAAGCAATATGAACCCACTTGGAGTTCATTAGATAGTCGCGAAAACCCACAATGGTTTCATGATGCAAAATTTGGAATATTTATTCATTGGGGATTATATTCTGTTCCCTCATATGCCCCTCGAGGTACTTATGCAGAGTGGTACTGGCATGCTAAAGATGGAGATCAGACAGGAAAGCACCAAGCAGCAGTCGGACGTGCAAATGCAATTAATGATTTTCACAACAAAGTATATGGCGCAGATTTTGAATATAAAGATTTTCGAGAAGACTTTACATGTGACATGTTTGAGCCGAAAGAGTGGGCAACTCTATTTAAGAGAAGTGGCGCAAAATATGTTGTATTAACATCAAAGCATCACGATGGATATTGTCTATGGCCTAGTAAAGAAGCTTCTATAAGTTATGGAATGCCTTGGAACTCAGTGGATTCTGGTCCTCGTCGTGATTTAGTAGGAGAGTTAACAGATGCTGTAAGAGATGAGGGCGATATTAAAATGGGTTTGTATTATTCAATATGGGATTGGTTTAATCCATTATGGCCTGAAGAAGATCAGCCTACTAACAGAAAGAAAAAAGGAAATGATATCACTAGACAGAAATATATAAATGAAGTGATGGTTCCTCAATTTAAAGATATTGTAAATCGATACGCTCCCTCAGTTATTTTTTCTGATGGAGATTGGTGGATGGATGATGAAAAATGGGAAACAAAACCTCTTCTTGCATGGCTTTTTAATGAAGCGCCGAATAAGGAAGAAGTGGTAATAAATGATCGTTGGGGTAAAGTAAGAAAAAAACATGGAGGTTATTTTACCACTGAATACGGCTCAGGATTTGAGGACCCCTCTATTATTTGGGAAGAAAATCGAGGGATTGGAAAATCGTTTGGATATAACAGACAAGAAACCTATGATGATTATAATAGTGAAGAACTACTGATTTACATGCTTTGTGACATTGTTTCCAGAGGAGGAAATTTTTTATTAGATATTGGTCCCACAGCAGATGGGCGAATTCCGGTAATTATGGAGGAACGCTTAATTCAGCTAGGTGAGTGGTTAGATATTAATGGAGAGGCAATATTTAACTCGAGACGATGGATTAGAGATTGTCAGTGGAGTGAGGGAGATATCTATGCTTATACCAAGCAGGAGTTTCATCATGGTATTCCAGATCCTATCCTAGAGATGGCTAAAACTCCTAAAAAAAATCAGGCTCGTAAGGAATGTTATTTTACCGCAAAAGATGATAAATTATATGTTCTTATGACTATGCTTCCAGACTGTGGAACATTTGTTATAAAAGATCTTCAATTAGATTCATCCTCAGAAATCCGTATGTTGGGTGTTGAGGGTAAGCTTGAATTTAAAAATAATAAAAAAAATGTTGAGGTTATTCTGCCCCACCTCAATCCAAGCAAGCTTCCATGCAAGCATGTGTATGTATTAGAGGTCAGTAATGTTAATTAAAATTAATTTCGTTAACATTATTTTATTAAGTACGCTAGTACTTCATCTAAGCGACGGTTCGAGCGGAAGACCTACAAAAATTGATAACAAGCCAAATATTATTTTAATTTTATCTGATGATGTTGGATTCGAAGAAATAGGGTGTTATGGAGTTTTAAATAATCCATCAAAAACTCCTAATATTGACCAATTAGCAGATAATGGAGTTCGATTTAATATTTGCTATGCACAAGCAATTTGCGGTCCGTCAAGAGCGATGCTTTACACCGGAAACTATGCTACTCATAATGGTCAATTTGATAATAAATTAACTTATTTAAGTACCACTGCTGAAAAAATTAATCAGCGAAGAAACCAGCGACAAGAAATCTATGATCAATTACCGTTATTAACAAGAGTAGTTAAAGATGCCGGTTATGATGTTGCATGGGCGGGTAAATGGCATCATTCAACGATTACCGGCGGCTTTGTTCATCAGCAAGCGGAACGATTAGGAATAGATACCTACATTGAGTGGACAAGTAATCCATCACCGTATGAAAAAATTCTTAATAAAAAATTAATTCCTGATGATACATGGGAGTTTGCTGCTATTAGTGGGGGGCCAATAATTTCAAGATATTGGAAGCCGGGATTAATTAAAAATGGAAAAGTTCTTGATACTACGATGAATGATTATGGTCCTGATATTTTTACAGATTTTATATGCGACATTGTAAAAAATTATAAGCCTAATTCGGCTCCATTCTTCGCAATGTATGCAATGAATTTAGCTCATAGCGCTCATTGTATAACCCCACTTGAAGTAGCTGCAGGAGAGAAACCAAGTAATAAACATATAAGAAAAGGAACGTCGGAGGGAACAGCAATTTTTAATAGTCAAGTAAAGTACATGGATCAATTAGTTGGTAAGATTATAGATACTGTTCATAAGCAAGGATTAGATAAGGATACTATTATTATTTATACGTCAGATAACGGGACAACCTCCTCAGCAAAAGGAAAAGGAGTTGAGTATGGTGTTCATGTTCCATTTATTGTTTCAGGTCCTAATGTTAAAAAAAGAATATCCACAAATGAGCTAATGGATTTTACGGATATTTTACCCACGATAGCTGAATGGGCTGGAGCTGATGTATCTGATAAATCTTTAGATGGTAAAAGTCTAGCTTCTTTCTTAGCTGGAAAAGTAGATACTACTAAAGATGTTATTTACTCATTTCCTGGACCTGTTCGATTAGTAAGAACAAAGACACATCTGCTAGAAGCACTTAGTCCTTTATATAACCAACCGCAAGGGAAATTTTACGAAACTAATGGTTCATTTGATGGACGTGGATATAAAAATGTAACACATATTAAAGATGCTATTCCTATGAGAGAGTACTTTTCGGAATTGTTAGCAAAATTTCCTAGTACCCTTCCATTAACTTTTGATGATCCAATTTGGAGTCGAGAAGAGATGCAAAAAGGAAAAGATCATTTTAATAACGATAGAAGAAAAAGGTTAACCTTACAGCTACCAAAGAATTACTCTTTCTATGACGATTCATTATAAGATATTAATGTTATTAGTTTTATCGATTGATTTAAGTGCTTATTCATTTCCAGCTCTTATTCCGTCGGTTAAACCTAATGATGAAATAAGTCCAGCTATCGAGCGATTGTATAATGAGTGGAATCCTCATGAAGACAGAGCAAATGAGTTGTATTCAAACTTCAAATATTCCGCGATTAAAGGACTTGAATGCAAACCAAATATTTCTAGAAGAGATCCAACTAAAGTATTGTTAATAGATGGTGTGTATCATGTCTGGTATACATGTCGAAAAGGAGATTCTGTCCCAGTTGGCGGAAAATTAGCGGATGATGTCACCCCATCATTTGATTGGGATTTATGTGACATATGGCACGCTACAAGTAGGGATGGATGGAAATGGGTTGAAGATAAAGTTCCTGCTGTAGAAAGATTGCCAAAACCTCAAAATGGATGGAGGTCAATATCAACTCCTGATATTTTAATCTGGAATAAGAAGTATTACTTGTATTATCAAGCATTTAATGAAATTCCCGGTAAAAATGTAGCTGACCGAGCAGCAATAACGGTTGCAGAATCGGATTCTCCTTATGGCCCATGGAAACCAAGCGGTAAGATGATCATAAATTTTGGTAAATCGGTGGATTGGGACTCAAATGCTATACATGACCCTAATCCAATTGTGTATAAAAATAAGATTTACCTATATTATAAAGGCTCTCCTCAAAAAGGTGGGGCTGATGGAACTATCATTCGTGCACAAGGGGTAGCTATTGCAGATGATCCTTATGGTCCATTTGTTAAGTCATCATTAAATCCAGTAATAAATTCAGGACATGAAACCTGCATGTTTCCATGGAAAAGCGGAATTGCGGCAATTGTTAGTCTAGATGGAGCTGAAAAAAATACTATTCAGTATGCTCCAGATGGAATAAATTTTTCTGTTAAATCGATAATTCAAATTCCGCCAGTAGCTCCTGGTCCTTTTGTTGCCGATGCTTTTTCAGATAATGGAAATGGAAGAGGTATAACATGGGGATTAGCACATGTAATGGATAAAGAAAGTGGGGCTAATAATAGCGAGCTTATTAGATTTGATTGTGATTTATCTTTGGATGTTGATCGTCCTATTTTCAAAAGAAATAATTTACGTTTTAATAAAGAAACATATTTTCAGAAAACAATGTTGATGCCTCGGTATTTAAAAACGGAGGAGAGATATAGGTGAAAATCTTTTTCTTAGTAATTTTAGTGGTTAGCATACATTTGCCCGTTTTTGCAGTTTTTCCTGCTGTTATTCCTTCTGAAAAACCAGATTTTCCTATGAGTATAGCTATGGAAAGATTATATGATGAATGGAATCCCCATGAGGATAGAGCGAATGAATTGTATTCAAATTTCAAATATTCACCATTAAAAGGGTTTGATGATATTCCCTTCACTTCTAGAAGAGATCCAACAAAGGTAATCAAACACGATGGTCTTTTTCATGTATGGTATACGAGAAGATCAACCACGTGTGATCCTGTGGGATTAAAACTCGCAACAGAAAATAAGCCGGCTACAGATTGGGATTTAGCAGATATATGGCATGCAGTGAGTTCAAATGGAGTAGATTGGATTGAGGATAAACTCCCTGCTGTCAGCAGACCTCCAAAACCAGAGTTTGGGTCTCGTTCCATATGTACGCCCGGAATATTGATCTGGAAAAATAAATTTTATCTGTATTTTCAGGCATATGCACCAATGGTGGGCGGAACGGTTTATTGTCCTGTTAGAGTGGCATCCGCCGATTCCCCATTTGGTCCATGGGTTCATTATCCCGAACCTGTTATCTTACCCGGTCCAGAAGGCTCATGGAACAACATTAAGATCAATGATCCATGTCCTTTAGTATACAATAATAAAATTTATATTTATTATAAGGGCGCTCCTATCGAACGAGGCAATGAATACATTATACGAATGCAAGGTGTCTCTATGGCTTCTAATCCTTTTGGTCCGTTTTATGAGTCGGATATAAATCCAGTTATAAATTCAGGACATGAAACGTGCATGTTTCCTTGGAAAAGTGGTGTTGCCGCTTTAGTTGCCTTGGATGGTCCAGAGAAGAATACTATTCAATATGCGTCTGACGGAGAGAGATTTAAGATTGTATCAAATATACAGGTGCCACCTGTTGCTCCAGGTCCTTACTGCGAAGACGCATTTTTAAATAATAAGAATGGAAAAGGATTTCTATGGGGATTATGTCATATAAATCCTGATGGTGGAGGCGCAGTTAATAAAAGTATTTTAGCTCGTTTTGATTGTGACCTTTCAAGTAAATATGATCATAAGCCTTTTAAGAGAAATAATTTAAGATTTAATAAAAATACTTACTTGCAATCCGGAGTCAGACTATCTGAAGGGTGGGTTTCAAGAATTAAGAATGAACGAAAGGATGTTGATAATGAAACAATTCGTTGATATATCCTCATTTATTTTATCCATTTGTTTCATATTGTTAACATCTGGATGTGTTAATAGGCTTCATCAAAGTGCAGCATCGTTACGTGCTCCTGAGATAAACAGTGAAAGTGAACTATACACACGATTTCGTTATCAGCCGGTTCAAGGATTAGGGTATGAAAAAGGTGTCAATCGTAGAGATCCAAGTAACATTATCAAAGTGCAAGATACATATTACGTCTGGTACACACGAAATCAAAGCTTAACATCAAAGTGGCTTGATGCCGATATTTGGTATGCAACAAGCAAAGATGGTTTGCAGTGGAAAGAGCAAGGCCCAGCCGTTAAAAGAGGAAGACCAGGAGACTGGGATGATTGGAGTGTTTTTACATGTAATATTTTAGTTGCCAACAATAAATATTATCTAACTTACCAGGCAGAAACAAAAGATCATCAACCATCTATAAAAAAAGGATGTGGAATTAATGTGATAGGTTTAGCATGGTCGCTATCTCCTAATGGTCCATGGACAAAGTTACCTGAACCAATTTTAACAACATCTCCCGATGGGAAATTTGATTTACCCGATCCTAAACAATTGTGGAAAAAAAGAGTAATTGAGAAAGGCTCTTGGGATAGTGCTGCTGTCCATGATCCAGAAATCATTCCTAGATGGGGCAAATATTGGTTGTATTATAAAGGACATGGTATAGATGATTTGTTGTATGCAGATTCGCGCTGGGGAGTCGCTGTTTCAGATCATCCAGAAGGACCTTACGTTAAGTCACCATACAACCCTATTACCAATAGCGGCCACGAAGTTTGGACATGGCCATGGAGGAATGGCATCGCTGCAATTTTAGATTGGGCTGGACCTGAATGCAATACAGTTCAATTTACCGAAGACGGTATTAATTTTGAGGTTATTTGTTCCTTGGAGGATATACCTCCAGCAGGAGGAGCATATGTAGCAGATAAATTTGATGACCCTGAAAATGGATTAGGATTTTCGTGGGGCCTTGCTCACTATGGTAGGTCAGATTGGAATTTCTTGCTAAGATTTGACTGCGAACTTTTACAAGAACAAATTAAACAAAGGGAATGGAGATTGTTTCCCCATTACAGNACGGTGCGNGATGTTATGCAAAAACCACACAGNTTTGGGGTACCCAAAGAAGCTCTTTACAAGAGGCCAACAATAGATGATATTATGGAATTTAATAATGATTAATAAATTATATTTGTATTTAGTAGTATGTCTTTTTTTTATTTTTAATNGTAGTGCCGAAGAGTCATATCAGCCAAATTGGAATTCATTAGCTAATCACAATGAAGCTCCTGAATGGTTTCGTAATGCTAAGTTTGGAATTTATTTTCACTGGGGGCCTTATTCAGTACCCGCATTTGGTAATGAGCATTATCCGAGGACGATGTATGGTCATCCAAGCGGAAAAAAGCCGGTTGAAAATAAATTAAAAAAGAATTATGCAGCCGCATTAGGATTTCAAAGTTTCAGAGAGCATGAGTTTCATGTCAGTAAATATGGAAATTTGAATGATTTTGAATATCATGATCTTATCCCTCTCTTTAAAGCAGAAAGGTTTGACGCCTTTGAATGGGCCGCTCTTTTTAAGAAAGCTGGGGCACGTTTTGCAGGTCCAGTAGCCGAGCATCATGATGGATATTCCATGTGGAATTCATCATGTAATCCATGGAATGCTCATAATACAGGACCAAAAAGAGATATTGTTGGGGAGATGGAAGAGGCAATACGACACCATGGAATGAAATTTATTACGACATTTCATCATGCACGAAGTGGTCGTTATCCAATTGGAAGCGATGAAAAAGAAAAAAGAAAGTGGTATTACTACGGAAGAGAAAAATATTTTGAACGAAATAATATTAAAAAAGTGGATAATGAAGAATTACAAAAAATGTATGGCACCTTTTCCTGGAGTGAATTTTTAAATATGTGGAATCTAAAGCTAGAAGAAGTAATCTATAATTATTCACCTGATTTAATTTGGTTTGATACGTGGCTTGACCGAATACCCCAAACGAATCGTCAACAATTTGCTGCTACTTACTTAAATTCATCAAGGGATAACAATCAGGAGGTTGTTATTACGTACAAGCAGAATGATTTACCTCAAAATGTTGGTGTTGTTGATTATGAAAAAGGTCGATTAGATAAACTTACAACATTTACTTGGCTAACAGACGATACAATTAGTGCTGGTCCTTGGACAACAACAGGAAGTTGGTCATTTAGTCATGAACTTGATATTAAATCATCCAAAGAACTTATTCATACTCTAATTGACATCGTAAGTAAAAATGGAAATTTATTATTAAATATTTCTCCTCGGGCGGATGGAAGTATTCCAAATGAACAAAAAGATTCGTTGTTAGGATTAGGATCATGGCTTGAGATAAATGGCGAAGCAATTTATAATACTAGGCCTTTTAAGCGATTTGGTGAAGGTCCTAAGAGAATGGCATCAAGNGGTCATTTTATTGAGATGAAGAGCGACTATAACCATGAAAATATTCGTTTCACGACTAACAATGACATCATTTACGCTATTCAAATGGGTTGGATGGACGGTAGCAAATACACTCTTATTAAGAGCNTATCTGATTCATCTTTAGGAAATATAGAAATCAAATCGATTAATGTATTAGGAACAGATGAAGTTATTGATTGGAAAATTACTTCAGATGGGTTGATGGTTAAAACGCCAATTGTACCTCCTAATAATGACGCTATTGTGTTTAGAATTGTTACAGATGGATGGAAAAATATTAATATTAAGGATGAGGCGATTCCAATGTCAAAAATTTCAGTTGATGGATAATGGGGAGATATATGAAGATAAAAAAATTAGTATTCTTTTTATGTATAATATTGGGAGTTGAGGTAGTAGGAGATACCAAGCCAAATATTATTTTTATTATGTCAGATGATCACACATGGCAGGCTGTGGGCGCATATGAATCAAGATTTACTTACCTTAATCCAACCCCAAATTTAGATAAATTGGCTGAAAAAGGAATGGTTTTNGATAATGCTTTTTGTGGAAATGCAATTTGTACACCCAGTAGAGCAAGTATAATGACCGGGCAATATAGTCATATNAATGGAGCCACGACATTAAATGGTCGCTTACCTGAAAATAAACAATATTTAGCTCATGAGATGAAAAAGGCTGGATATCAAACCGCTGTTGTTGGTAAATGGCATTTGCACGACCTGCCTACGGCCTTTGATTATTATAAAGTTCTTCCCGGTCAGGGTAAATATTTTGATCCAGAGTTTTTTGAAATTGGAATAAAAAAGAAATTTAGAATGAAAGGACATTCTTCAGATTGCATCATGGATTCTGCTCTCACATGGTTTGAAGAAAAAAGAGATCCAACACAACCATTTTTCTTAAAACTTCATTTTAAAGCACCGCATGATTATTTTGAAAATGCTCCACGATATGATTCATATTTAGAAGAAATTACAATGCCCGAACCGCTTTCCTTATGGAGTCGTGGAAACGGATCTATTGCAACAAGAGGCCATGATAATGAGCTGCAAAATATTATAGGAACATCTATTGGAAGAAGAAACTTCAGGAGAAGTTATGATGCAGATTGGGAAATAAAAGAGTCGTTGACTGATGATCATGCGAAAAGAGAAGCTTATAATGTTTATTTAAAAAAATATTTTAGATGTGTTAAAGGGGTGGATGATAATCTAGGCCGATTATTTGATTATTTAGAAAAAAATAATTTAACTGAAAATACACTAATCGTTTACACAGGGGATCAAGGATTTTTCCTTGGTGAGCATGATTTTCAAGATAAAAGATGGGCTTATGAGCCTTCATTAAGAATGCCGTTAATTATAAGCTATCCGAAAAATATTCCTAATGGAACTCGTTCGGATGCTATAATTGAAAACATTGATTTTCCAGCCATGATGATCGATTTTGCCGGAGGAAATGTCCCGGATTATATGCAAGGTAAATCATTTAAATCAATTCTTGAAAGTGGAATGGAGCCAGTTGATTGGAAGCAGGAAGCTTATTATCAATACTGGATGCATATGGCTCATCATGATGTTCCTTCACATATTGCGATGAGAACGAAACGATATAAATTAATTTTATTTTATGGAACATCNGGGCACGAAGGGTTTCGTTCCGAAAGATCAAAGTTAAGAACGCCTCCTGCATGGGAATTATATGATTTAGAAAATGATCCTCATGAAACAAACAACGTTTATGCTGACCCAGCGTATAAAGAAATTATTAAAAATCTCAAAAGTAGATTTAGATCATTACGTTCAAAAGCTCTTGCAGATAAGCCGGAAGCAGCAGCAAACCAAGTAATTGCAAGTCATACAAAAGAAGTAAACAAAGTAATCAATGAATTTTGGGATTATTCTTTAGAGGACTATAATAAAGCCATAAAAATTTCAAACGAATATGCTGAGCAATTTTCAGACCCTTTAAAGTATCCAGCTTATGAAGCTCCATGGTTACGACCAGGGAAATTAGACCCAAGTGAAATGTAGGAGTAATATGAAAGAGTACAAACTTTTTATTAACGGACAGTGGAAAGAGGCAGTAAATAATAATACAAAAGAAGTATTATCCCCTTCCACTGGAGAGTGTATTGCAATTGTTCAAGATGGCGATGCTAATGATGCCAAGCTTGTTTTGGAGGCAGCTCAGTCATCGTTTAAAAAATGGGCTAAAACTCCACCTAGAAAAAGAGCAGAATGTTTAAGAGAGTTTGTAGCTTGTATAAGGGAGAATAAAGACCGATTAGCAGAGCTTTTAGTGCAAGAACAAGGAAAGCTCCTAAAAGTAGCTAAAATGGAAGTGGATGTTACGTGTTCATTCATTGAATATGCTTGCGACTGGGCAAGACATATTGAAGGAAATATTGTTCCCTCAGATAATGTTGATGAGCACATTTTTATACATAAGATTCCACGCGGAGTTGTTGTAGCGATAACAGCATGGAATTTTCCTCTTGCACTTGCTGCACGAAAATTAGGCCCAGCTTTAATTGCTGGAAATACAGTTGTTTTAAAACCAACAACAGAAACGCCATTAGCTACATTAGAGCTTGCTGAGTTAGCAAAAAAAGCGGGTATTCCTGATGGTGTGTTAAACATAGTGACCGGAGGCGGAAGAACCATGGGGGAAGCGCTATGCAAGAATACAATAACAAAAATGGTAACGATGACCGGAAGCACTCCTGCCGGTCAAGAGATAATAAAAGCTACTGCTGAAAATATGGCACATGTTCAATTAGAACTAGGAGGAAAAGCTCCATTTATTGTCATGGCAGATGCTAATTTAGAATTGGCTGCTGAGGCGGCTCTTCATTCTCGTTTTGATAATTGCGGTCAAGTATGCACATGTAATGAAAGATTATATGTCCATTCATCAGTATATGATGAATTTATGAGTATATTTATTCCAAAAGTAAGCAAAATGAAAGTTGGAAATCCAATGGAAGAGTCATCTGATATTGGTCCAAAAATCAATGCTCATGAGTTGGCCCATATGCACGAACTAGTAAGGATAAGTCTTGAAGAAGGAGCTACTATTGCTTTTGGTGGAAAAGAACCTAAAGGTAAGGAATTTGAAAAAGGATACTGGTTCGAACCTACCATTCTAACGAATGTAACCCAAGATATGCATATTGTTCATGAAGAATCTTTTGGACCAATCCTTCCTGTATTGAAGTTTGACTCGGATGAAGAAGTAATAAAATTCGCAAATGATGCTGATTATGGCTTGGCTGCTATGATTTTTACTGAAGATATGAGGTTTATTCAACGATTGGTAGATGAGCTTGAATCAGGAGAAATTTATATTAATAGAGGTCATGGAGAGCAGCACCAAGGATTTCATAATGGATACAAATTAAGCGGAACAGGTGGTGAAGACGGAAAGTATGGCTTTGAGCAATATCTTGAGAAAAAAACTGTATACCTTAATTATAAATGAATTCAATCCAATCCATAGAAGCCAGTCTTTTTAAGGTACCGCTAAATGAGGAGGTATTTGATGCAAAGCATGGAAGACATACTCATTTTGAATTAATTACAGTTTCAATTAAAACAAGTAGCGGAATCATAGGAACGGGGTATACTTATACTGGAGGCTGTGGAGGAGAAGCTATTTATGCTTTAATTCAGTATAATTTAAAATCCTTTTTAATCGATAAAGATTGCAGCAACATTCGTGATATTAACGATTCCATGCAATGGTTACTTCATTACATTGGCCGAGGAGGAATCTCTTCATTTGCAATTTCAGCAATTGATATTGCTTTATGGGATATTCATTGCAAACAAGAAGATAAACCCTTGTGGCAAGTAGCTGGTGGCGAAGATAATCGATGTAACACATATCGAGGAGGAATTGACTTAGGATATGATTTAAATACATTAATCGAAAAAAATAGTTCGTACCTTCATGAAGGATATAACGCTTTAAAAATAAAGGTTGGTCGTCCAAAATTACAAGAAGATATTGAACGAATAAAAGCACTTAGAGATATGGCTGGAAATGACATAAAATTAATGGTCGATGCTAATTATTCGATGGATATTTCAATGGCGATTAAGGCGGCTAATGCATTTAAGCCTTTTGATCTGTTATGGTTTGAAGAACCTATAATCCCTGATGATTATGAGGGATATGCAAGGATTTATGACGAAACAGGAATGGATTTAGCTATGGGAGAAAACCTTCATACATATCATGAATTCAATCATGCTTTTAATAAAAGTAAATTAAGTTACATACAACCTGATGCTTCAAATTGTTGTGGTATTACAGGTTGGTTAGATGTCGCAAAATTATCTGAAAAATATAATATTCCTGTTTGTTCTCATGGAATGCATGAGCTACATGTAAGTTTAGTTTCGGCTCACTCATCAAGTGGATGGTTAGAGGTGCATAGCTTTCCTATTGACCAATATACAACATATCCATTAATGATGGAAAACGGAAAAGCGGTAGCGTCTAATGAACCGGGAATTGGGGTAAATTTTTTGTGGGATAAGTTAGATAAATTTAAGGTAAAAATATGAGAGCTGCAGTATATAAAGGGAATAAGGAATTTATTATTGAAGACCGTTTCGAGACAGAGCCTTCAAGTGATGAAGTTCGGTTAAAGGTTGCGTTTTGTGGGATTTGCGGAACTGATGTTCATGTATACCATGGAATGATGGATAAGAGAGTCACTACCCATAGAGTTATTGGGCATGAATGCTCGGCTNTTGTAGACAAAGTTGGAGATAATGTTAAAAATTTTTCTATTGGTGATCATGTGGTAGTCAGGCCATTGGTACCTATTGGAGATTGTTACGCATGCACATCCGGTAATGATCATATTTGTTATAATTTAAAGTTTTTAGGATTAGATTGTGACGGAGCTTTTCAAGAAAAGTGGAATGTGCCGGCCTCAACACTTCATAAAATACCTAGTGATCTAAAATTAGAATACGCTGCACTAATCGAGCCACTAGCAGTTGCATGTCATGATGTTACCCGCTCTCGATTAGTACATGGAGAAGATGTTTTAGTAATCGGAGGCGGTCCAATTGGATTGTTAATCGCTATGGTAGCAAAGAATAAAGGCGCAAATGTTATTGTGTCCGAAGTTAATGAAACTCGTTCATGCTTAGCAAGAGAAATTGGATTTAAGGTAATTAATCCAGTAAATGAAGATATTGAAAAAGCTATTAATAATTACACAGACAATAAAGGTGCAAACGTAATTTTTGAAGTATCTGGCTCCTCTAACGGAGTAACAGCTATGACCAAATGCGCTGCAGTAAGAGCAAGAATTGTGATGGTAGCTATTCATGGAAAACCTCAGTCTGTTGATTTATTTCAATTTTTTTGGAGAGAATTAGAACTAATCGGAGCAAGAGTGTATACATCGGATGATTATGAGGATGCTATTAATCTTATTACATCAAATGCCATTGATTGTGAAAAATTAATTACAAATATTAGTTCACTTGATGATATTCAACATTCATTTGAAATACTTGATAGTTCGGATGGTGCAATGAAAAGTTTAATTTGTTGTAATAACTAGGAGATTTATTATGAGTAACGATTTATTTAACATTCAAGGAAAAAAAGCTTTAGTCACGGGATGTAGACGAGGGATTGGTAAAGCAATTGCAATAGGATTAGCAAAAGCTGGTGCTGATATTATTGGAGTTAGCGCTAATCTTGAAGAGAATAGCGATGTTGAAAAAGATATTAAAAAAATAAATAGAGAATTTAACGGATTTAAATGTGATTTTAGTGATCGATCGAGTCTTTATGGTTTTATAAATCAGATTAAGAAGAATAATATGATGCCTGATATACTTATAAATAATGCTGGAACAATTTTACGAGCTCCTGCCGA
This sequence comes from Kiritimatiellaceae bacterium, assembly GCA_002712105.1. Taxonomy (GTDB): domain Bacteria; phylum Verrucomicrobiota; class Kiritimatiellia; order Kiritimatiellales; family Pontiellaceae; genus Pontiella. The sequence continues at coordinate 38,836 of PASA01000010.1, read as the reverse complement.
TCAACATCCTGATGAATATTGGGATAAAGTTATAGAGGTTAACTTAAATTCTCAATTTATTCTATCAAGAGAAATTGGGAAAGAGATGATAAAGCAAGGATCAGGAAAAATTATATTTATTGCTTCTCTGCTAACATTTCAGGGAGGTATTACTGTCCCAGGATATGCAGCCAGCAAAGGAGGAATAGGTCAGCTTGTAATGGCTTTATCTAACGAGTGGGCTTCAGAAGGTATCCAGGTTAATGCTATTGCTCCGGGGTATATCGCAACTGATAATACCCAAGCGCTTCGAGATGATGTCGACCGAAGCAAAGCTATTTTACAAAGGATTCCCTCTGGAAGATGGGGAAAACCCGAAGATTTTGTAGGTCCAGCCATTTTTTTATCATCTGCTGCATCAGATTATATGAATGGAAGTATATTGACCGTAGATGGAGGCTGGATGGGTCGTTAATTTAAAAAAAAAGAGGAGAGAGAAATGTTAGAAGGAATAATTTGGGCTGTTTCGGCCGGTATCATGTTAGGATTATATGCATTACCTGAAAAATTNACTCGTAATTTTTCGTATGAAAACACATGGAGTTTATTTTTTGTTATTACCATGTTTATTGTTCCATATATTGCCGCGGTTTTATTACTCAACGGGCTACAAATATTTGGGATGATTTCATCCTCCGTATTGGTTAAGATGGGAATAGCGAGCTTGCTCTGGGGAATAGGAGTAGTTTTATGGGGTAAAGCTATCAGTCATATTGGTTTATCTTTAGGATTCTCTATTTTTATTGGTACGTTAATTTTTATTGGATCGTTGATACCTTGGTTTATTGATGCTTCAGGAAATTTTCAAATAAATTTACCTGATAACAATATACTTTTTACGATTCTTGCTGGATTATCNATTGTTTTAATCGGAGTAGTTTTTAATGGTCGAGCTGGGCTTATACGTGAAGCAGATGAATCTGANATTAAAAAAGAAATTCCCTCAAGTGCTAAAAATTCAATGTTAAGCGGAATTTTGATCGCGGTAGTCGGGGGAGTTCTTGCTACTGCATTTAGTTATTCAAACGCTATCGGAAAAGAACCATTTATTTTAGCTGCTCAGGAATTAGGATTAGCAGAATGGAAAGCGTCCATTGGAGTAATGAATGTTATATATGTTAGCGGAGGTATTGCAGCCATTATTTATTATGCTNTCGCCTTAACTTCNAATAAAGCATGGGGNTTATTTAAAACAAAATCATTAGGGAAAAATNTTGGTTTTATAATAATTATGTCGATATTAAANTTCACTGCCTCTGTTACCTTCTCTTATGCTGCNTCGGAGCTNGGCCCAGATGCCGGAAAAACAGTTGGTTATGCTATTTTTAATGCCATGAGCGTATTAACAGCAACTTTAAGTGGTTTAATTGTTGGAGAATGGAAACAAGCATCAAGTTCTGCAAGAAAAAATCTTTATATTGGATTAATAAGCATGGTTCTAGGAATTATAATTGTCTCAATTGGAAATGGACTCAGTGCATAAATTTTCAATTTTTCGTATAAAAATTTCAAAATTTAGTATATTTTGTTTATTTATGCAGAATGTAAATTTTCATATGACAAGGTTTTTTTATATCCTAATTTTAGTTTGCGGCGTTAATATGACATATGGCGCAGATTTCTTTGTTGCTACAAATGGTAATAACAATGCATCAGGAACTATAAGTAGTCCGCTATCGTCGGTTTCAGAGGCTATTTCTAGAATGAGTTCTGGAGATTCATGTTTTATAAGAACAGGAAGATATCACGAAGAAATAGTACTAAATTCCAGAAATGATTTGTCATTTTTTGCATACAACGATGAAACAGTTGTTTTTGATGGAACAAAAGAAATAAATCTATCTTGGGAACCTCATGCAGGTAATATTTATAAGAGTAATGTTGATGAAACTTTTTGGCAATTATTTTCAAATGAGGAAATGCAAATCCCAGCCAGATGGCCAAATGCGCGATTAGATGATTTATCCGTATGGGATCAGGAAAATAATTGGGCAAAAGTTGTTTATGATACGAGTAAAACAGATTTTACTGATCAACCAACAACTCACTCCGATTTAAGCGCTCTAGGCTTCAGTGTGAGTAATGCTATCGCAGTTATGAACGTAGGAAGTTTTAAAAGTTATGCCCGTAAAATTTTAACTCATTCATCGAATTCATCAGATTTTTCAGTTAATGCAGTTGGCAATCGAAAAGCAGCAAATTATCAATATTATTTTTTAGAGGGAAAGCTTGAATTGTTGGATAGTGAAAATGAGTGGTTCCTTGATCAAGATAATTTAATTTTATATGCGTGGGGAGATTTATCATCAACCTGGAGAGGAAAAGTTCAAGATTACGCTTTTTCATTTACAAATTGTAACGATATTACAATTTCAGGAATTGATTTTTTTGCAACTACGGTCTCATTTAAAAATTGTGATCGAGCACGTGTAGAGCATGGAAAATTCGATTATCCTAGTTGTACTAAACGAATGTTAGGTGAAGAAAATACCCCGCCGCCGATGACAACATTTGATGGCGGTGGAAATCATATCTTTTACAATAATGAGATGAGATATGCAGATACTCCCGCAGTATATATGACATCAGGTTTAAATAACAAAATAGAAAACTGTTTATTTGAATATATTGATTGGAGTTCTGCTGATTTACCAAGTTTAATGATGACAGTTTATATGAGAGGGACGGGTTCTATTTTTAACAGAAACTCAGCTCACACAACTGGCGCCTCTGCTTTCTTGGATGTTAATAGCGCCGTGTTAGCAACCTCCAATGCTGTCTGGAATACAGGACTTGTTCAAAATGATGGTTCAATAGTTCAGTTAACAATAGGAGCTCAACCAAATAGTGAAACAGCTTATAATTGGTTTTATGATACAGAAAAATATGGGGCTCGATTCGATGCATCAACGGCACTTGGAAGTCCAACAGGCTCGAATGGGTTGATGCACCATAACGTTGGATTTAATCTTAATGCAACGATAATGCAAAAGGGAGATTACCACCAGTGTATAAACAATACATCTTTTGATACGGTGAATAATGGCATAATAATTCTTTCTGATAATGTTTCAACAAATACTGGGACTGTCATAAGAAATAATGCCGCTGAACGCATTGGTTCGCATCGAAAAAATAATGTTGCGTTAACCTCTGTTATGGACCACAGCCATAATTGGAATGGATACGAGTATTCCTCTGCAGATATAAGAACTGTCTTAAGAGATCCTGATAATTTAGATTTGAGACCAAAACCTCACTCAACTTTAATTGATAATGGAAAAATAGAGGGAATAATAACTCAAGGATATATTGGTTCGGCTCCAGACATAGGAGCATACGAAGCAGGAGCTTCGTCTTATTGGATTCCGGGTCGACAAGAAGAACAGGCATCACATCCTATACCACCAAACAACTCCAACAATGTTAAATCGTCAGCAGCATTAATGTGGCGAAAAGCATTAAGCTCCACATCAAGTAAAGTTTATTTAGGAACCTCGTCTAATCAAGTAGCAGTAGCTGATGAGTCATCCAATTTATTTAAGGGTGAATTTGATAATAATATTTTTGATCCGTTAGGTTTAAGTGCTGGAACTTATTTTTGGAGAGTAGATGAACAAACTGAGTCAGGGATAGTACAAGGAAACGTATGGACTTTTGAGATTCCGTCTTCCGATGAAACACCGAGTTCTCTTCAAGAAATTAATGTTTCAAATGTTTCATTAAACTCCGCGCAAATAAATTATTCATTAAGCGGTGATATTTCTTCTGATCTCTTACGGTNAAATGGTGGAAAGCAAATGGAGTTACAAATACCACACAACTTTTTTCTGTTTCTGGAACAGGCTCTTATGTAATGGGTAATCTATCTGAAGAAACAACCTATTTTTATAATATATCTTCAAGTAATTCATTTGGCTCCTCGCTAACAAATATAAGTTCATTCGANACAACAACAAATGATAATCCTGTTGTTGATAATAGTGCCGTTATTTTTTCGGATGATTTTGAGTCTACCCCTATTGGCTCCATACCAAATGATGAAAAATGGAACTCCATCATTACATTGAATGGTGGGGAAATAATTGTTGATTATGATGATGATCATGTGCTTCGTNTGAACAATCCAAGTAGTAATCCAGATGGTGCTAGAACCACAATTAGTACAGTGGGAGTATTTGATGAAAGTCCCTTAATTACTGTTAGTTTTGACTCATATTTCGATAGTAATGTAANACCATCAGGAAGTTTTTTTTTGGGTGCAGGAAACGGTAGTTTAGCAAGTCATCAAAATCAAATTCGTAAAGTTAGTATGCGTGAAGTTGGAATGCTTGATACTTGGCATCATTTTGATTGGATTGTAAATCAAACAGGCGCCTCTATTTCTTATCCAGCAAATGGGAACATNAAAAATTTGCCGTCAGGAAGTTTTGATTTATGGAGAGACGGAGCATTAGTAATTTCAAATAGTACTGAAAAAACATCTAGCACTCAAGATATCCCGCTAGATGATACAACATTAATATCAAGTATTGGATTTACTGCTAATAAAAATGATATGATTGATTGGAGAATTAATAATTTAAAAGTACGAGATGAAGCTTACATAATAAATCAACTTTCACCTTATGAAATATGGGCTAGTAATTATGGAATAATAGATGAGGATAACGATTTGGATAATGATGGTATTAACAATTTATTTGAATATGGAATTGGAACAGAACCGTTAGATTCCTTAGATGGTCCTCAGAGATTGCCCAAACTTTCTAAAAATGGGGAAGAATTAAGTTTTATTTATTATAAAAGAAATGACTCGGAATTACATGGGTTAGGATATTTTATTGAATCTACCTCAAACCTAATCAACAATGACTGGCAAACTCATGGATTTGAGCAAGAAAATATTGAAATNGTTAATTCAGAAATAGTAAGAGTTACAAATAATGTTGAAATATTNGATAATCAAAAATTTTATAGAATGAGGATTAATTTAAATTAAAATAAAAAAAGAGAGAATTAAATGAATCTAAAAAAATTTGAAAAAAATTCATTGGGCATAAATCCAAAAGATATTCCATGCAAGGTTTTAAATAATGGAAAACAAATGCCATCAATTGGTATTGGAACATTCGGTTCAGATTTATATTCAGCTCAACAAATAGCTGAAGCTGTAATTTTTGCTGCCGAGGTAGGTCAAAGATCGTTTGATTGTGCATCTGTTTATAGTAATGAAAAAGAAATTGGAAAAGCGCTCGAAGTTATACTTGCAGGCGGCATACCTCGAGAAGAACTTTTTATTACATCCAAAGTATGGAATGATATGCATGGAGATGGAGAAGTTATAGCTTCCTGTAAGCAAAGTATATCAGATTTAGGATTAGAGTATTTAGATTTATATCTTGTTCATTGGCCTTTTCCTAATTATCACCCCCCTGGATGCTCAGTAGATTCTAGGAGCCCTGATTCAAAGCCCTACATGCACGAAAATTACATGAGAGTTTGGAGACAGATGGAACAATTNGTTGAGGANGGATTAGTAAAATCTATCGGAACATCAAACATGACCATTCCCAAAATGAATTTGTTGTTAAACGACTGTAAAATAATTCCGGCTGTTAATGAAATGGAGCTTCATCCACATTTTCAACAACCCGCTCTTTTTGATTACTTAGTAAAACATAATATTCAGCCAATTGGATTTTCTCCTATTGGCTCCCCTAAACGACCGGAACGTGATAAGACAGAGAAAGATACTGTTGATATCGAAGACCCTATAATTGTTGAGATAGCAAACAAGTTTAATGTTCATCCTGCGGTCATTTGTTTAAAATGGGCTATTCAAAGAGGCCAAATTCCAATTCCTTTTTCAGTTACTCCATCAAAAATATTAAGTAATCTAAAATGTGCTTTGCCTGATTATTGCAAAATAACTGACGAAGAAATGGATAAAATAAGTCAGATTGATAAAAATTGTAGATTAATTAAAGGACAAGTATTTTTATGGGAAGGAGCAGATAGCTGGGAAGANTTATGGGATCTTGATGGCGTTATAACAACTTAAAATTATTGTTTAAAAAATAGATTATTATGAAAAATATTTTTTTTATACGCCATACTCAAAGTGAAGCAAATCTCAAAAATATTTTAGCCTCACAGCTCAATTTTTCTCTTACAGAAAATGGAAAAAAACATGCGTATGAAATAGGTTCTCACTTAAGAAAGGTAGAATCAATTGATAAAATAATCAGCTCTCCTTTAACCAGAGCTCGTCAAACAGCTGATTTAATTGCCAAATCTTTTGATTTAAAAGTTGAAATTGATAGGCGTTTAATTGAACAAAATATTGGTATTTTTTCAGGAATGACGTATGACGAAATTGATAAAAGAAAAGATTATATGCATGATCGTTCAAAACGTTGGCACTGGATTCCAAAAGATGGAGAATCTTATTGTATGATTTCAGAAAGATTGAGTCCTTTTTTTAAATCTATCGATTTTATTGAAGGAACAAACATTCTTTTCGTTACACACGCGGTAACAATGCGATTGATACGAGCGCACTTAGAAAAAACATTACCTAATTACCCACATAAACTTGCTGAAAATGGTGAAGTCTGGAAAATTAACTGGATTGACAGTCTGAGCGAACATAAGGTAAACACNATACTTTTAATGCAGTCATCTGAGGAAAAGTCTCGTTCAGTGGAGAGTTATGAATAAATATATTCTTAGTATTGATATTGGAACATCTAGCGCAAAAACTGTACTTTTTGACGATAATTTCAATATAGTTGCAAATTCCTCACAACAATATGAAACAAAATACCCACATACGGGATGGGCTGAACAAAACCCAGATTCATGGTGGAAGGCGCTCATTGATACCAGTAACAAAGTTTTAANTGAAAGTAATGTTAACCCCAACCAAATTGCTGCAGTCGGGATTGATGCGTTTTCTACGACTGTGGTTCCTGTTGATGATAATGGTGATCCGCTCAGACCCGCAATAATTTGGCTCGATAGAAGGGCAGTAAAACAGGCTGCATTAATGGAAAGTAAGCTAGGATCAGAAATATGGGACATCACTGGTAATATTTCAGATGCTGGAAATGTAGCCCCAAAGATATTGTGGATAAAAGATAATGAATATGAAATTTACAAAAATACATACATGTTTTTACATGCAAATAGCTATCTTGTTTATAAATTAACCGGTAAATTTTCAATGGATAAATCTCAGGTAGGTCTATCCCAACTATGTAACACAAAAACTTGTCAATATTCTGATAAATTAATTAGTCAATACGGTATTGATAAGTCTAAANTACCTGATATTTTNGAATGTACTGATATTATTGGAAATATTACTTCTGAGGCAGCAAAGCTGACGGGATTATCAGTTAAAACCCCTGTTATTGCAGGTTCAATGGATAATGTAGCAGCTGGATTAGGTGCAGGGGTGTATAAAAANGGGCAAGTATATATATCTGGTGGTACAGTTACTACAAATAATGTTTGTTTAGATAATCCAATATTTAATAAAAATTTACATATTTATCCTCATATTGTTCCAAATACTTGGATTGCAGCAGGGTGTACAGATTTTGGTGGAGGAGTTGTTAATTGGCTAAACGAAGAAATTTTAGGAAATGATGATGTTGATGATTTATCAAAATTAATTGAATNTTCAAAAACTTCAGAAAGCTCCATAATATTTTTACCATACATGGTTGGACAGCGAAGCCCAATATGGAATAACAATACTAGCGGCGTAATTATTGGATTAAAACCAACTACGACTAAAAGTGATCTAATCCGTGCTGCAATCGAAGGAACAACCTATGGCTCTCGACAAGTTTTGACTATGGTTGAAGCTGACGGGGTTAATATTTCGGTCGTCAGAATTACTGGTGGTTCTTCTAAATCCTCCATATGGGTTCAAGTATTTTCTGATGTTCTAAATAAAAAGATTGAAGTACCTGGTACTATAGATTTNCCNCCTTTAGGCATTGCAATTGCTGCTGCATACGGCGTAGGCATTATTGATGATTTTGAACAAGCTACATGCAATATTACTATTCAAAAGACTTTTTTACCAAATAAGGAAAATCATGATTATTACAGTGATATGTATGAAGTATTTCGAAATCTTTATACAAATATATTAAATGAATATGATATGTTATCAGAGATAGACAAAAAATATAAAAAATAAATTAAGATTTTAGACTAATATATTGGAGATAAAAATGAGAGCCGCTTTACGAAATGGACCAAAAAAAGTTCAATGCATCGAAGTAGATAAACCTACTCCGCTGGATAACGAAGTATTAATTTCTGTAAAATCATGTGGTATTTGTGGTTCAGATATTGTTCGGATACAAGAAGATAATCCAAAATGGGATAAAATAGTACTAGGTCATGAGTTTGCTGGAGAAATCGTTGAAATCGGTAAAGATGTGGATGGATGGAGTATTGGTGACCGAGTTACAGCTGCACCACTATTNCCTGATATGAGTTCTTCAGAAAGTCTTCAGGGAAATTATTCATTAGATAAAAATTATAGCTTTATCGGTTCTCGCGTTCAGGGTGCATTTGGCGAATACCTTCGAGTTCCAAGTAAAAATTTAGTTAGTATCGGCTCTCTACCATTTGATAAAGCAGCATTTATTGAACCAATTACCGTTTGTTTACACCCAATTTTGCGATTAGATAATTTGTTAGGAAAAGATGTTGTGGTTACTGGAGCGGGAACCATTGGTTTGTTAGCAATTCAGATTTTTAAAGCGATGGGTTGTAAAAAAATCATTGCTTCAGATATATCCAGCGAAAAATTAGAGTTAGCATTAAAAATTGGAGCTACTAATATTTGTAATCCTTTAAATGAATCTCTTGAAGAATATTGTTTAAGCGAGCTTAAAGATGGTGCAGATATAGTTTTTGAATCATCTGGTGCCCCTTCTGCCAAAATATCTGCAATTCAAGTAGCTAAAGGACGAGGAACAGTTTTATTGGTTGGCACTTCACATAGTCCTGTTAATTTTACAGCGACTCAATTTGAGACTGTTACAAGAAATGAACTAAATTTGGTTGGCTCTTGGATGAGTTATTCTGCNCCGTTTCCAGGTCAAGAATGGACAACAGCAGTATGGATGTTAAGTGCAGGATTAATTGACGTCAATCCATTGCAAACACATACATTCGACATTGAGCAAATCCAAGANGCTTATGATGTCATATACAGTAATAATGAGTTATGGGCTAAAGTAATGATCAATTTTTAAGGGGGACTTAAATGTCAGCAGTTTCTAAATTTATTAAAATTTTGCATGAAAATAGAGAAGGNAAGGGAACTGGAATTTATTCTATTTGCTCTGCCCAACCAACAGTTCTTAAGGCCTCTATGTTACAGGCAAAGGAAGATAAATCTATTATTTTAATTGAATCAACATCTAATCAGGTTGATCAATTTGGAGGATATACAGGGATGACTCCAGCAGATTTTGTCAATTTTGTTTATGATTTAGCTGATGAGGTAGATTTCAACAAAGATGATATTCTTCTTGGAGGCGATCACCTTGGCCCTAATACATGGCAAAATGAAGATGCTTCGTCTGCGATGAAAAAAGCTTTAGTTCTAATTGAGGAGTATGTGAGAGCAGGATATCAAAAAATTCATCTTGATGCTTCTATGTTTTGTGCTGACGATGAAGGTGATAGACATCAGCCGCTTTCAAATAATATTGTTGCAGAGCGTGCTGCTTTAATGGCTGAAGTTGCTGAAAAAACACATATTCAATTTTGTAAGGAGAAAGCAAAACCAGTTTATATAATAGGTACAGAAGTTCCAATACCTGGTGGAGCACAAGAAGAAGAGGATGTAGTTCACCCAACATCATCTGATGCTGCTTTAGAAACTATAAAAGTNACNAAAGCTGCTTTTGAAGCTAAAGGCTTAACCGATGCATGGTCAAGAGTTTGCGGAGTAGTTGTTCAACCTGGAGTGGAGTTCGGTGATGATCAGGTGTTTCATTATAATCGAGATTCTGCACGTGGACTGAGTCAAACAATTATCTCACAAGAAAATTTAGTATATGAGGCGCATTCAACGGATTATCAATCTGAAAAAGGTTTAACACAATTAGTTGAAGATCATTTCTGTATTTTGAAAGTAGGACCCTGGCTCACTTTTGGTTACAGAGAAGCTTTATTTTCTTTATCTATGATTGAAGAAGAAATGTTTTCTCAAAATNAAATGGAAATATCTAATTTACGAGCAGTGATTGAANAAGTAATGCTAGATGATTCAAAATATTGGAGTAAGTATTATTCTGGAGATNAATTTCAACAACAATTTAAGCGAAAGTATAGTTTTTCTGATCGATCGCGNTACTATTGGCCAAATGAAAAAATCCAATCGTCAATAAAAAAACTNATCGCTAANCTTGAAAAGCATCCAATTTCACTTTCTTTNTTAAGTCAGTATATGCCAAANCAGTATACGGCAATTAACGAAGGAATTATCAAAAATAATGTAAATCAGATTATATTGAATAAAACTCAAGAAGTAATAAGTCTTTATGCAAGATCATGTAAACTTTCAAAATAATGAACTGTTTTGAACTTGNTACAAATATTANAAAATATAAATATCAAAAAAATAACGTTAACGGAGGATTTAAATGCTTAAAGGAATTAATCCAATATTATCTCCTGAATTATTAAAAACATTGGCTGAAATGGGACATGGTGATGAAATTATTCTAGCCGACGCTCACTTNCCTGGTCATACATTTTGTAAAAANATAATTAGATATGATGGAATACAAATTCCTAATCTTTTAGAGGGAATTNTACCACTTTTTGAACTCGATTCCTATGANGATCCGTTAATNATGATGGATGCAGTNGATGGGGACGAGTTAGATCCAACAGTAGAAGACTCATATTTAAATGTAATTAATAGATTTACTNTGACTTCTTCGGCAGTTGTTAGAATTGATAGATTTTCATTTTACGAAAGAGCTGAAAAAGCATTTTGTTGTATTATAACTGGAAGTGTTTTTAAATATGGTAATATTATTTTGAAAAAAGGTGTTATTTCTTCCTAAATAGTAAGTACGAAAATANTAACGAAATAAAAGTACAAACTAAAAAAGAGCTTGTGAANAAATAAATTACATTAATTANGGCGNATTTTTTTAAGTAAATTGTTATNATTAAAGAAAAAATTAATCCGACAATCCATCCTTTAAAACATGCATATTTAGTTAATACTCCGATTAAGAAAAGGGATAATATTGGAGCGCAAAATAAAGACATAAAATTATAAAAGTTTTCAATTANCAGATCATCACTTTTAACCATTATATAAGCGGAAAAAATAGATATTAACCCAAGTCCTATCGTTAATTTTTTCGCGTTTAATAATGATTTATTTTTAAATATTTTTAAATCATTCATNAGTACCGTTGTTAATGTGTTTAGACCAGAATCTAAACTTGACATNGCTGCAGCAAAAATAGCAGCAATTAAAAGTCCAGAAATNCCAATTGGCAGTTGTGTTAATATATAGTATGGAAGAATTTTATCTCCATTAATTATTTCAGGTAAAAAATTNGTTTTATAAAATGAGTANAGACCAAGTCCTATNAAAATTAANAAAGAGATAATTATAAAATCAGAAATCGCATTAAATATAATGGCTTTTTTGGTATTTTTCAGTGAACCAGTTGACATCATTCGTTGAACAGTTATTTGATCTGTTCCATAGTCATACATTAACTGAAAGAAGAAATGAATTCCAACAAGCGGAATTGATAATATGGAAAGATCTCTCCAGTTAAAAACATCAAATTTTTGTGCCAAATAGCCATCGTTAACAATCGTNAAAAAATTTCCATCTATTGAAGTTAGGAGTGAAAATAAAATCCATAAAGTACCAATTAACAAAACTATAAATTGAATTACATCAGTATAAATTACTGCGGAAAGACCACCAANAGTTGTATATAAAGTTGCAAAAATACCAATTATTATTATGCCATATATTAATGGAATACCTGTTGCTAAATTAANCGCAATTGATGGCGCATAAATAACCAAACCAAGCCATGCTANCCTAAACAANACATANAGGCTTGCTGTAAAAATTTTTGCTNAAGAACCATANCTTTTATGAATAAATTGATAAGATGTAATCACATTTGAATGATGATATTTTTTGTAAAATATTTTTATAATTATTGGTGCAACACAGATGCTTGANAAACCAAATATAAAAAAAGATGTATTTTGATAAAATATCAAAGCTGGTACCGCTATTATAGTTGTTGCACTTGTAACAGATGCAAACATACTCATGCCAACAGCAATCCAAGAAACTTTTCTTCCTCCAAGAAAAAAATCATCTAGCGTTTTGGATTTTTTTGTGAAAAAAATACCAACCAAAATTACTACTATTAAGTAAAACAAAATAACAATGTAATTAATTAATCCAAATTCTAAGTTTTTCATGATATCTTTTTTTATGGATATATTAATTTAATTTTGATTAATTACACTATTTATTGTTATAAAAAGGATATAGATGATGCTTTTAAAATAGATATTTATTAGGCATAACATTACTTGATATTTTTTATTTAAAAATAATTAGTTAATAGCAATTCATAAAAAGGAAACTTTCAATGAAAGATAAAAAAGAATTTTTTAAGCTTTTAGAAGAAATTGATGGAAAGCCAATTGAAGAATTTACAAAAATAATTGGTGATTATGATTTTACGAGATATGTAATCAAATGCTATCCCTTTGATACAAATTCGGAAAATTGTACTTCTGTATTTTCTCTACGTATTCCNCAAACCATTTCAGAAATACCCGAATTTTTATTTAATTCCTCTGTTAGAAAAACTGCTCTAGAGGATTATTTACTNAGAGGATTTAATTCATCGGTCGATAAAATTGCAGAGTTTGATTATAATGGAATCGCAAGAAAAAATATNAATATAAGCTCTCCTGATCAAAAGATATTGCCGAGAAACACTGTAGTTATAACTCGTGAATTTATAGAGATTCGATTTGAAGTTGAGTTACCTGTTCAGCAAATTCTTATTGAAGATGGAATATTTTTAGCAATTGACGGTGGACGCATGCAGGATTTATTTTTTGAAGATTTAATGGAATCTATTGGTGATAGTTTACTGTATTGTAACATGGATAAGGATGATGTTATATCATTCGTAAACAATATGGAAGATGCTAGTGCATTAAGGGATTATTTATTATCAAGCGGACAAGTATCTTTTCTTGAGCATGGATCTTTAATTCGAAGAGATTTTTTGTCTGATCAACCTGATTACGTTTCTTCTAGCCCATTAGAAATTGATGACAGTTTAATGCAAACAATCTCAACTCCGAATTTAGGCGACATAAATGGATTAGTTATACCAAGTGGATTGACCGTCATTGTTGGTGAGTCTTATGATGGAAGGATTGATTTAATTGATTCAATATCTCAAGGAATTTATAATCATATACCAGGTGATGGTAGAGAACATTGTGTAACAGTTTCTGATGCTGTGGAAATAAATACTGAACCCGGTAGAACTGTTCAAAATGTTGATATTTCTCATTTTATCAAAAACGACGATAGTTATAAATGCTTTACTTCGGATTCTGCTAATGCCTATGAATCACAAGCTGCTTCTTTAGTCGAATCATTGGAAGCTGGTTCGCGTGTTTTAATTTTTGATGAAGAAAACTCATCATCTTCTTTTTTGAGTAGTGATAGTCGATTATCAAATCTGCAACAAGGAAGTTCGCTTTGTCCTTTATCTGCAATAGCAAGAAGTCTAGTAGATCAGTTAGGTATTTCAATTATAGTTTCAGGATCAAGTCTTATTGCTGAATTTATTCCCGTTGCTGATAAGATTTATAAAATTAAAAATTTAAAAGTTACCGATATTACGAATGAGGCAAAAGAACTTGAAATTGATTCAAATGTTGATAATACCCATGAAGATCTATCTAGCATATTAAGTAAATCTAGATGGATAATGCCAAGCTCAATTGATCCAAGTGATAAGTATGATGATGTATGTGTGGATATAGATAATAATGGTCATTTAAAATTTGGTCGTTCAATTATTGATCTAAAATATAATAGTCAGATTTCATCTATTGATCAAATTCGTACAATAGGAATGATTTTATATTACGCAAAATTGCGGTACATGGATGAAGGGTATTCATTAAAAGAAATACTTGATTTAGTGGACAGAGATTTATCTAATGAAGGACTAAATATTTTGACAAGAGATATATGTGGTAATTTAGCAAGACCAAGAAGGCATGAGATAGCATCACTAATAAATAGATTACCAGCATTTCGTGTTTCACATGTTACAGAATAGGAATATATGTCATCAATAAAAACAATTGTTGGAAATATAGACGGTAAAGTTTTAAGTTTTACTGTTGGAAACGACATATTGTTAGATAAGAAGCTTGTTGATTTTGATTGTATATCAACAGCAGCACATGCTCACATGTTAATGCAATTACCTAAAAATAATCCAATTATAACCAAAGAAGAATTTAATTCACTTTTAACATCCCTAAATAAAATAATTGAATTAAATAATGAAAAAAAATTCAAAATAAAAGAAGTTGATCAAGATGTTCATATGGCAATTGAAAAAATGATCACTAAAGAGCATGGTGAGTTAGGAAAAAAATTACACACTTTTAGAAGTAGAAATGACCAAGTAGCTACGGATTTAAGATTACTTGCAAAAAAAGAATTAATTAAAACAGTTGATGTTTCATTAAGTTTAATAAAGTCATTAATAATTTTTGCAAAAAAAAATAAAAATGTACCGATGGTTGGAAGAACTCATATGCATCCAGCAATGCCTTCTAGTGTTGGTTTATGGGCAAGCGCTCACGCAGAAAGTCTTTTGGATGATTGCAACTGCCTCTTTTCTGCTTATGAATTAAATGATCAATGTCCATTGGGATCAGCAGCTAGTTATGGTGTGCCATTTAAAATAGATCGAAATTTGACATCAAGTCTGTTAGGATTTTCGAGACCAACTCATAATGTTCTCTATGCAAACAATAGTAGAGGAAAAGTGGAGTCAATAATTATGTCATCAATGAGTCAAGTTATGTTATCCTTATCAAGGATTGCTCAAGATTTATTAATTTTCACTATGCCTGAGTTTAATTATTTTAAAGTTGCTGATAATTTTTTGACAGGAAGCTCAATTATGCCACAAAAAAATAATTTGGATATTTGCGAGTTGATCAGAGCTAAGTCATCATCGGTAAAATCATGCGAATTGGCGATTTATGATATAGTCAAGAGTGCGCCTTCTGGATATAATCGTGATTTACAGGAGGCAAAACAACCATTTTTTGAAGGCATATCAACAACAATATCATGCTTAGAAATATTAACTTCATTGATTTATACATTGAAGGTAAATAAAAATGATATGATTAAAGCTTTTGATTCAAAAGTATTTTCCACCGATCGTACATTAGAATTAGTTGCTGAGGGTATGTCTTTTAGAGATGCTTACAATTATGTTAAAAATAATTTGGATGATTTGAAAAANATCAATCCAAAAGAAGCAATTAAAAATAAAACTCATTTAGGTGCCCCATATGGTTTAGATTGGTCATATTATACANTAAGAACNAATCAAATATCTAAAAAATTAAANANAGAAAAAATAAATTTTGAAAGAAAGATTTCAAAATTATTAGANCGTCCCTNNAAGGTTATATAAATGGCCNTTGTTTTTTGGTTAGGAATTATTTTATTAGTAGANGCATCCTTAAGTTTATTNANTCAGGATTATTTAAAAAAATTTATTAAAATTTCCAATATTTANAAAATTTTTTGGATTGAACTTTTNTTTTCTTTTATACTTCTTACAATTTTCTTTTTTAAAAGATATATGTTATAGNCTNATTTGAAGGCTTGACGTTATGCCCTCATGTTTTTATTGTACGCNACTCTTTTCTTAAAAAAGTAGATTTATTTTTTTTGAAATTTATTGCCTGATGGTGTAACGGTAGCACATATGACTTTGACTCATATGGTCCAGGTTCAAATCCTGGTCGGGCAACCAATTTGAGGGTTTNAAAATGATGAAAATTTTAACAGGAACTTGTCATCCAGAGTTAGCTGANTTAATTGCTAAATCGGCNAATGTACAATTATGTGAAACAGAGATCACTCGTTTCCCAGATAANGAAATTTTTGTAAAAATNACTGAAAACGTAAGAGGTGCTGATTTATTTATTGTTCAATCTNTATCATTAAATCCAAATGANATGTTAATGGAACTNTTAATCATGATTGATGCAGCAAAAAGAGCATCNGCTGATCGTATCACAGCTGTATTACCCTACTATGGCTATGCAAGACAAGATCGAAAAGATCANCCTCGTGTTCCCATAACAGCTAAATTAGTTGCTAATGTTTTAGTAGCTGCTGGTGCAAATAGAATTATCTGTATTGATGTACATGCTGGACAAATCCAAGGTTTTTTTGATATTCCAGTTGATCATTTATATGCATCATCAGTGATTGTAAAATATATTAGATCTTTAAATTTAGACGATTTAGTGATTGTTTCTCCGGATGCTGGAGGATTAAAAACTGCTGATATGTATGCAAATTTATTAGGCGCAGGTATTGCATTGGTTGGTAAGCAGAGAAAGAGTAGTGAAGATGTTGAAGCAAATCATTTAGTTGGAGATGTATGTGGAAGAAATACGATAATCGTTGACGATATGACTTCTACCGCAGGAACTTTAACAGCAGCATCAAAACTACTTGAAGAAGCCGGAGCCAAATCTATTCGCGCTGCTGTCAGCCACTCATTATTATTAGAAAAGGGAATATCAAGATTGAAAAATTCATCTATAATTGAATTAATTACCACCAATACAATTCCTCAAAAATCTTTTACAGATATAAATATAACTGTTTTATCAGTTGCGGATTTACTTGCGGAGGCAATTACACGAATACACAATAATCAATCAGTAAGCTCTCTTTTCGCTGATTAAACATTAGGAGAATATATGTCTAAATTAAATATTAAAAAAAGAAATATTCAAGGATCATCGTCATCAAGAAGAATGCGATCCGAGGGAATTTTACCTGGCATCATGTACGGATCAGATAATGAACCAAATTTAGTTGAAATGAATTTACATCAAGTTGAACAAATTTTAAAAAATCATAACTCGGATACGATATTAATTGAAGTTGACGTTGAAAATGAAGGTTCAACAAGAGTTTTAATGAAAGAGGTTCAATATCATCCGGTTACTAGTTCAATTTTACATGTAGATCTTCAAAAAGTAGTTGCTGGTAAACCTATACAAGTAGATATTGCAGTAGAATTAAAAGGGGAACCTGAGGGTGTAAAATCAGGAGGATTACTTGATCATATAACACATAGTGTTTCAATAGAATGCTTACCAAAAGATATGATTTCTTCAATTGAAGTAGATATTTCCAATTTAGATATAGGTAATTCATTAAGTATTTCTGATATTTCAGTACCTCCAGAAATTAAAATTCTAAGTGATGAAAATTTAATTATAGTGTCCGTGAGTGCACCAAAAGTTAATGATACAGTCGAAGATGAAGAAACTGAAGACCAAGAATCTTCTGAGCCTGAAGTCATTAATGAAAAAACTGAAGAATAATAATTTGTAAGAGGGATCAGTGAAGCTTATTGTTGGTTTAGGTAATCCGGGATTAAAATTCGTTGATACAAGACACAATATTGGATTTAAAATTTTAGATTTTTTAGCTCAAAAAAATGAAGTTAAGTTTANAAAAATGATCTTTTATTCTGCAAAGGTCGTTAATTATAAATTTGACAATTTTTGTGTAAAANTAATAAAACCTCAAAGTTTTATGAATAATAGCGGAGACGTTATTATGAAATTAATGAAACGTTATGGAGTTGATATTNACGACTTGTTAATTGTATATGATGACGTTGATTTGCCATTTGGAAAGTTAAGAATTAGAAAAAAAGGNTCTGCTGGTTCTCATAATGGAATAAAATCTATTATAAATTCAGTAAAATCAGAGAATTTTAGTAGAATTCGTTTTGGTATTGGTCCTAAACCTCATGACGTTTCTATGAATGAACATGTGTTAGGTAGATTTAACTTTGAGGAAGAATTAATTATAGAAAATGTTTTAGAAAATGTNGNAGATGCTGTAGAAAGTATTGTTCTAAACGGAATTGATGTAACAATGAATAGATTTAATATTTAAAAATAATAATATTTTGGGAGGTTTTNTTTTGAGTAAATTATATGAAGGATTATTTATATTTCCAGAGTCGTTAAACGATGAAGGTTTAGATAACTCAATTNACACAGTAAAAAATGAATTGNTTAATTTAGGCGGTTCTCTTGAAAAGTCTGTTAAGATGGGTAAAAAGTATTTCACACGAGAGCTTAATAAGTCGAAAAGCGGACATTATGTTGTCTTAGTTTTCAATATTGATGGATCACAGATTGACACATTTAAAGCAAGATTAAAATTATCTACTGATGTTTTTAGATATCAATTTACCGTTATTACCGATGCTAACGTTGTAACTGAGGTTGAATAGTCATGGCAAGTTTTAATAAAGTTTTAATAATGGGTCGTTTAACAAGAGATCCTGAATTGCGTTATACTCCATCAAATACTCCAGTTGCAGATTTTGGTTTTGCCATGAGTGAAGTTTTTAAAAATAAAGCGGGAGAGACCGTTGAGCAAACTTGTTTTGTAGATGTAGTTGTCTGGGGAAGACAGGCTGAAACAGCAAATGAATTTTTAAAAAAAGGTTCGCCTGCATTTATCGAAGGTAGATTGCAGTTTGAACAATGGGAAACACAGCAAGGAGAAAAAAGAAATAAACTTAAGGTTAGAGCTGATAGGGTTCAGTTTTTGAGTTCCAATAAATCAGAATCATCAGAAAACAATAAGGATCAGCAAGATAGTTCTTTAAATAATGAAGGTGATGATTCTTCAGATAATGAGTTAGAAGTACCNCCATTTTAATTAAAACAAACTTGAAAGGTTAAATTATGTCTCGAAAAGATCAAGATGAATATAGAACTGATCCTGAGTTACTTAAAGGAGTTACAGATTTCGATTATAAGGATGCGGAACTTTTAAAGAAGTTCATGACTGATAGGGGAAAAATTATTCCTGGAAGATTAACAGGAGCAAGTTCGCTTCAGCAAAGACGTCTGAAAAAAGCGATTAGACGTGCTAGAATAATGGGTTTAGTTCGCTAGGGAGATTTGAAAAATGACTAAAGAAGTTCTATTAATTGAGCACGTTGAAGGATTAGGAATTGAAGGGGATATTGTGAAGGTTTCAGACGGGTATGCAAGAAATTATCTTCTTCCAAATGGATATGCATCAGAGGTAACGGAAGGCCTTCGTAGAAAAGTTGAGAAGAAAAGAGTTTTACGAATTGAACAATTAAAAAAGGATCAGGTTATTGCAGAAGAGTTATCACAAAAAATTGAAAAAATTGCTTTAGAAATTTTCGTAAAAACAGGTGAAAATAAAAAAATGTTTGGTTCTGTTGGAATACCACAACTAATTAATGAGTTAAAAGAAAAGCAAATTGAAGTTGAAAAAAATAATATAAAACTTCATACCCCAATAAATGAATTAGGAGATCATGAGGTTTCTTTAAGACTTCATCCTGAAGTTGAAGTAACTTTAAANGTNAAAATAATCGCGGAAAAATAATGTCTAATAATGCAACATCTTTAAAAACTTCACCAAATAGTATTGAAGCAGAAAAAGGTGTTTTAGGNTCAATTTTGTTAGATGCACAAAATTCAATAGAGAAATGTTTGTCCAAAAATGTTTGTCCAGAAGCCTTTTTTGATCCNCGNCATAAAG
This sequence comes from Kiritimatiellaceae bacterium, assembly GCA_002712105.1. Lineage (GTDB taxonomy): Bacteria > Verrucomicrobiota > Kiritimatiellia > Kiritimatiellales > Pontiellaceae > Pontiella. The sequence goes on along the minus strand of PASA01000010.1, from coordinate 18,837 downwards.
TTCTTTTCCAATCNTTTTTAGATATGGACAAAGAAAANAATCCTATGGATGCNGTCACTATTAANAATTGGNTGAATGATAGAGACTTGTTAAAAGTGATAGGTGGAGAAGATTATTTACTTCTTTTACAAGATAGTACAATTGTNCCNAGTCATGTTGAAAGCTATTCAGATATTGTAATGGACAAGTTTTTATGCAGAAAGCTAATAAAAAAATCAAGTGATGTAATAGATTCGGTTTACAATAGTAATGAAGAAGCATCAATTCTTGTAGATAAAGCGCAAGAAGCANTATTTAGCATAAATTATGAATCTGANAATAATATTCAACCATGGAAGGATTCAATTAAAGCNGCATTTTCTGATATTGAAAATATGGATCCAAATAACAAGATCACNGGAGTTAATACAGGGTATATCGAATTNAATAAAAGANTAAGTGGATTTCAAAAAACAGATATGATTGTTATTGCTGCTCGTCCNGGAATGGGAAAAACNTCTTTGGCATTGAANTTAGTTGAACATGCTGCTCTTGGTGATCAAAAATTAAATAAACCTCCTGTNCCTGTAGCAGTTTTTAGTCTTGAAATGTCTCGAGAACAACTTGCAAAAAGAATGTTATTTTCNAATGCAAATGTTGANCCNAGNTTNTATAAAGCTTCTGGNGATATATCGCCCAATCATCATGAAAAACTTACTTCGGCTGTATCTAATTTACAAAAAGCAAATATATATATAGATGATACACCTGCATTAGACGTTAATCAATTAAGAGCAAAAGCAAGAAGATTAAGAAAAAGAAAGAAAGTNGAATTATTTGTCGTTGATTATTTACAACTCCTTAATTGTTCTGAATTTTCAAGAGANGGAAGGCAAAGAGAAACNATGGCAATTTCTGGTGCCATTAAAGCTCTTGCAAAAGAATTAAATGTTCCAATTATAGTTTTAAGCCAATTAAGNAGAGCNTCTGAGGGNAGGTCTGAAAATAAACCTAAATTATCCGATCTTCGAGATTCNGGAGCTATNGAGCAGGATGCAGATATTGTGATGCTTCTTTATAGAAGTAAATATTATAATTCAGANTCAGATGATAATACTGCNATTTTAGANATCGCAAAATATCGTCATGGTTCAACTGGNCCTATTTCTTTAACATTTATTGANACATATACAAGATTTGAAAATTACGCTGCCGAAGACGATTATTCTTATAGTTATAATGAGAACAACAATGATTAAAAATNTAATNTATTTTTGTNTAGTNTTAGCGTGNCNTTTAAACATTGCANTTGGCGATACAATAAAAGATATAAGAGTAATAGATTTAAACAATAATGTTATTAATANTGGGCAAATATTATCTTATTCTCAAGTATCAGTTGGCGANAAAATTANAGATAAAGACTTATTNGTCAGTACAATTTCTGACGATACTGATTTNATTATTAATTCCGGTAAATTTTCATTTGTTAAATCTAANTTAATTGAAGAGATGGATGGATTTATAATTGTTTATCAAATNAAACCNAAGTTTCGATTAAGACAGATAGAAATAATTGGTTCTGATAANATTAGTAANAAAAAGATTAAAGAAAAAAGTGAATTAATTTTAGGAAGTCTTGTTGATGATGTAGATTTTGAAAATGCAGTCAAAAAAATAAAAAATGCNTATAAGGAATATTGGTATCCTTATGCAGAGGCCTCNTGGAAATCAAAATCGAATTCTAAGCTTGGTATTGTTGATNTTTCAATAAGTNTAAATGAAGGAAAAAAAGTTTCCGTTAAAGAAGTTGATTTTAAAGGTAATTTTTTGATTGAAACAGCAGATTTAAAAAAAATAGTTACACAGAAAGAAAGTGGATTTTTAAGTTTTATTACTGATGCAGGAATGTTTAATCCTGAAAANATAAAAAACGATTTAAAAATAATNAAATCATACTACCTCAATAAAGGTTTTCTTGATGTTGAGTTNCTAGCTCCAAAAGTTAATGANATTGACCCATTATCAACAAAAATAACCTATGTAATNGATGAGGGAAGNCATTATAANATTCAATCCTATAAAATTATTGGTGTTACCTCATTTGAACTTGATGAATTAGAGCAANGAATTAGTATCNCTTTNGGAGAAGAGGCATCTCGAAGAAAAATAGAATTAATTTCAGANTCNATTAGATCGTTTTATGGAAATCGTGGATTTGTTAANACTGATATCAAAATANCATATGATACNAATCCTACTACAGGNAANGTNGATATATCATACNTAGTAACCGAAGGTAAAAAAAGTTTAATTTCNGANGTNATNATCNAAGGAAATAAACGCACTTTAGATAAAGTTATAAGAAGAGAAATTGTTGTACTTCCTGGNGAGGAATTCAATAGAAGNAGGTTAATTGCAACGAGAAATAGACTNTTAAANTTAAATTATTTTAAAAAAGTTGATGTATCGCCTAAGCCATCTGACAAAGAAAACTTTCATGATATANTAGTTGAAGTTGAAGAAAAACCCACTGGACAATTTAATGCAGGTATTGGTATGTCNAGTATGGATTCCTTGATTGGATATGTAGATATATCTCANGGAAATTTTAAATATGATACATGGCCACCAATTGGTGGNGGACANAAATTNCAGGTNAGAATACAGGCTGGAACACGCAGAAATGATTTAGAATTTTCTTTTTCTGAACCATGGTTTTTGGATAAAAAANTATCNTTTGGTGTTAGTGCCTATCACAGAGAATCTAGATATTTTTCAGAAGTATANGATCAAATTAATGATGGTNTGAGATTTTCNTTTGGCCAACCAATTAGTAGAGATTTAAGACATTCTCTNTCCTATAAAATTGAACAGTATGANGTTAAAAATGCTAGTTCTGCACCACAGTTTATNCAAGATGAGGAAGCTCAAGGAAAAAGATTATCAAGTGGAATTGAATATTTNTTAACTTTNGATACAAGAAANANATCTTTCGGAGCNACTAAGGGNAATAAAACTATAATTTCTCCATATNTAAATGGAGGNATTTTNGGAGGAGATACAGATTTATATGGTTTAAAATTAAGAACAACGCAATTTACTCCCTTAATTTGGGATATGGTTTTTGTATCTAGATTACAGTTTGAGTCNGTNGAAGGNTATGNNGATATGGAGAGTATTCCAATTTTNGACAAGTTATTTTTAGGTGGAACTTATAATTTACGAGGTTATGANTTTAGAGATATTGGTCCAAGAGAGATNGACTCTATAACTGGTCAAATTTCTTCAAATGAATCAATCGGAGGNTNAACCTCTTTGTTTGCTTCCACAGAATTAACTTTTCCTTTATGGAATAAAGTNAGAGGAGCNTTTTTTTANGATTGGGGTATTGTTAATGAAGAATCATGGGATTTGAANACGTCCTANTTTAATGATAATATTGGAATTGGNTTAAGACTAGATCTTCCAGGATTTCCTTTGCAGTTAGACTANGGATGGCCAATTAATTATAATGAGTTAGAAAGAGGNGAAACAGGAAANCCCAAATTTAACTTCTTAATGGGATATTCTTATTAATTGTTNATTAATTTCATAAACTCTGATTCATTTAATACTTTTATGCCTAAATCTCTCGCTTTATCAAGTTTTGATCCTGCAGCCTCTCCTGCTATTAAATAGTTAGTTTTTTTTGATATATTTGAACTAATTTTTCCACCTCGTAATTCAATTTTTTCTGAAGCTTCATTTCTCGATAAATTTGGTAACGTTCCAGTGAAAACAAACGTTTGCCCTTTAAGTGTTTCATCTGACTGAACATTTTCAATTTCAAATTTAATACCATAATTTTTTAACCTTTGAATTACTAATTGATATTCAGGATTTGAAAAGTAAGCTTCAATAGATTTTGCAACAATTGGTCCAACATCATCAATTTCTTCAAGTTCCTCAATTGTAGTAAGAAAAATATTATTAATATTTTGGTAATAATTTGCAATTGTTTCAGAGGCTGTTTTTCCCACATGCGGGATTCCTAAAGCATATAGAACTCTCCCAAACGAAATTTTTTTACTATCATTGATATTATTTATTAAATTTTGAGCTGATTTCTCCCCAAAGCGTTCAAGATTGATTAAATCAGAAAGTTTTAATTCGTAGATGTCAGGAGGAGATTGAATAAGTTTATTTTTTATAAGTTGTTCTACAACAGATTCTCCTAATCCAGTAATATCCATGGCTTTTCTGCTTGCAAAGTGTGTTATCCAATTTTTAAGTTTTGATGGACATCTATTATTGTTACATCTTATTGCAACTTCTTCATTATTTTTATGGATAGGTGTTGAGCATGACGGACAAAACTTTGGAAATTCGAATTTTTTTAAATTTTGTTTTCTTTTTTCTAAAATTACTTTTAATACTATCGGAATAATCTCACCTGCTTTTTCGATAATAACATAATCACCTACTCTTATATCTTTTCTAATTATTTCATCGTAATTATGTAAAGTAGCTCTTTTTACAAGGGTACCGGCTAACTGAACAGATTCTAGTTCAGCTACGGGTGTTAATACGCCAGTTCTTCCAACTTGTATTGAAATAGCATTTAATCGCGTAATTGCCTGTTCAGATTCATATTTGTAAGCAACGGCCCATCTAGGACTTTTTGATGTTTTTCCTAGAATACTATGAAATGACAACTTGTTAACTTTTATGACCGCGCCGTCAATTTCAAAACTAAATTGATTAGATAAATTTTGAAGCTTATCAAGATTTTTTAATAATAAATCAAATTTTTTAATTTTTTCGTAAAAAGGCGATACTTTAATTCCATACTNTTTTAGTTTCTCAAGTAAGTTAAAATGGGTANCTATTTNATCNAGCGTATGTTCACCAAGATTATAGAAAATTGCATCNANNGGTCTCNTAGATACTTCTTTTGGATCTAGTAGTTTNAAAGATCCTGCACAAGCATTTCTNGGGTTAGCAAATGGTTCTTTACCTTCTTTAATTCTCTTTTTATTTAAATCTTCAAATTTATTCTTATTTAGAAAAATTTCACCTCTTATTTCAAGGATTGATGGAACATTATCACCTAATAATTTTAANGGTATTGATTTTATTGTTTTAATGTTTTCAGTTACATCATCTCCAGTAATTCCATCACCTCTTGTTACTGCATATTTAAGATTTCCATTTTCATATCTAATGGAAATTGCTACACCATCAATTTTAGGTTCAATAATATATTCNCATTCAGATTCATCGATTAATTTTCTAATTCTTTCATCAAACTTAAATAACTCCTCTTTGTTATATGTATTTGAAAGACTTTGCATTGGAATTGAATGCTTAATACTATTAAATNCATCAAGTGGCNTTCCTCCAACTCTTTGAGTTGGCGAAGATTCTNACTTAAATTGGGGAAATTTATTTTCAAGAGCTTCTAATTTGGTCAGTAAATTATCAAAATCTTTGTCTGATATCTGCGGTTTAGCATCAACATAATAAAGTTTGTTATGTCTATTGATTTCATCACATAAAGACTTAATAAGTTTTTTTGGATCACTATCGTTTATCATAATTAATTTTATATTANATAATATACAATGCTCAACATGAGTAAAATATTATTNGATGATAAAGTAATTAGGTTGTTTCATTGAAAAAAACAGGATATATTTTTTTTATATTTACAGGGAGATTAATGAATAGAGCAATATCAGGAATACAACCATCCGGAAAATTACATATAGGAAATTATTTTGGGATGATGAAGCCCGCAATAGATATGCAAAAAGAGNATGAAACCTTTTTATTTATTGCTGATTATCATGCATTAACATCNGTTCGTGATCCAAATATTTTAAAGAATTTAATTAAAGATGCTGTTTTAGATTTTTTAGCATGTGGAATTGATCCTGAAAAAGTATTCTTATACAAACAAAGTGATGTTCCTCAAGTGCATGAATTATCATGGTTTTTATCAGTTTTAGCTCCAATGGGGTTGCTTGANAGATGCCATTCTTTTAAGGATAAACTTGCTAAAGGATTAAATTCAACTCATGGATTATTCTCGTATCCTATTTTAATGGCTTCAGATATCTTATCAATCAAAGCATCAATTGTGCCCGTTGGAAAAGATCAAAAACAACATGTTGAAGTAACTCGNGATTTAGCGATAAAATTTAATAATCTGTATGGAGAAGTCTTTNATTTACCTAATCCTCTAATAAACGAACGCGTAGCATCTATTCCAGGANTAGACGGACAAAAAATGTCTAAATCATATAATAATGTAATTGGAATTTTTGAATCTGATAAAATCTTAGAGAAAAAAATAAAAAAAATTGTCACTGATAGCAAAAATATTGAAGATAAGAAAGATCCTGAAAGCTGTAATATTTTTTCTCTTTATAAGCTTTTTTCAAATACCGAAGAGCAAAAAGAGTTAGCTAAAAATTACTATGCAGGCGGTATGGGTTATGGATATGCAAAAAATTCTCTTTTAAAGAAAATTAATCAATATTTTGAACCAATGCGTGAAAAAAGATTAGAGTTAGAGGCGGANAATGATTACATTGAAGATATATTAAAAAATGGTGCTAAAAAAGCTTCATTGATAGCAAGTGATGTGTTGAAAAATGTAAAAACTGCAGTTGGACTTTAGTGTTATAATGAATGAGGAAGCAAATTTAATTAAAGACGATTATAATATTTCACTTGAAATATTTGAAGGACCTTTAGATCTTCTTCTATATTTAATTAAAAAAGAAGAAGTGGATATTCATGATATCCCAATTGAAAAAATTACAGTTCAGTATTTAGAATACCTTAATTTAATGAAAATTTTAGATCTAAATATTGCCGGTGATTTTATTGTTATGTCCTCTACCTTGATGTTAATAAAAAGTAGAATGTTGTTACCATCTGTNGATCAAGATGATGATGAGGAAGAGGAAGAGGATCCAAGNTGGGATTTAGTTCAACAATTAGTTGAATACAAAAAATTTAAAGATGTTGCGGGGCATCTTGAAGAATTAGAAAAAAAAATGGATGACGTGTTCATAAGAGAAAGCGACCACGCTCAGTTAGGCAATAAAACAAATATAGATTTAAAAGATGCAAATGTTTTTGATTTATTAACAGCTTTAAGCGANGCTCTCGAAAATGTAAAAGAAGAAGATTTAGTAGAAATTTTTGCAGANGAATACTCTGTTTCTCAAAAAATTAATTTTATTAAAGAATCTTTACAAATAACAAAAAAGCTAAATGTAACAGATTTATTTTGTGGTATGACTTCAAGAAATGAAATTATTTGTANATTTCTAGCAATCCTAGAACTTATGAAATCAAACGAAATTATGGCATTGCAAGATAGTTCNTTTGACTCAATTTTTGTAAAAAGTGCAAAAAAATTTAAGAATCTTAGCGAGGATAATAATGAATAATGATGTTGAAATACTTCCTGAAATTAAACAAATCATCGGATCATTATTATTTGCCTCAAAAGAGCCATTAGGAATCGCTCAGATTAAGAAGGCAATTAATGAAACTGGAAATATATTAGATGGTGTATATAAGCAATATTCGAAAGTTAATGATCAGCAAATTAAAGATTCAATTCAATTATTAGAAAATGAATTGGCTTCTAGTACTATGGGTATTGAATTAACTAAAGTNGCGGGCGGATATAGATTTCAAAATAATCTTCTTTGCGGTCCTTTTGTNAGATCATTATTAGAAAAGAATAAGACGATGAAGCTTTCTAAGCCAGCTCTTGAAACACTTGCAATTATTGCTTATCGACAACCTTGTTTGCGATCGGAAATTGAAAATGTAAGAGGNGTTTCTGTTGATGCAGTAATTCGAAAATTGATTGAGATGCAGCTAGTTAAGGTTTTAAAAAGAAGTGAATTACCAGGGAAGCCTTGGTTATTCGGTACAACATCTAGATTTTTGGAGCATTTTGGTATAAATTCAATTGACGAATTACCAAATAGCAATGAATTAAAAAAAATTGTTTCNGAAAATATTAAAATTGGAGATCAGACATGAATCTAGAAGAGCTCAGAAATCAAATTGATAATTTAGATGAAAAAATTATTAAATTATTAAATCAGAGAATAGAAGTTGTTCAAGAGATTGGAAAAACAAAAAAAGATTCTGGTGATGAAATATATGTTCCTGCTNGGGAAAGAGCTGTTTTTGAAAAGATAACAAGATTAAATGANGGTCCTCTTCCTGATGAATCAGCCNATGCTATATACAGAGAGATAATGTCAGCTGCGTTAGCTTTAGAGACNGATATGAAAATTTCCTATCTGGGGCCAGAGGCAACTTTTACTCATCAAGCAGCAAGAGGTAAGTTTGGTGCTAGTGTTAAATATGTGCCAGCNGGAACAATAAGTGATGTTTTTTATAATGTTCAAAATCGCTCAGCTGATTATGGAGTTGTGCCTATTGAAAATTCAACAGAGGGTGCAGTTACTCATACTTTTGACCAATTTGTAAAAACTCCATTAAAAATTTGTGCAGAAATCTATCTACCGATATCNTTAATGTTATTGTCAAATTATGAATTGAATAATTTAAANGTGATATACAGTAAACAAGAGGTATTTGGACAATGTAGAAATTGGATTGAAAAAAATGTACCTCAAATAGAACTNGTAGCGGTTGAAAGTACTACTAANGCAGTAACTTTAGCAATTAAAGAGTCNAATTCTGCTGCAATTGCTGGAATTGCAGCATCTGATATGTATGGCATTGATGTAATAGCTGAAAATATCCAAGATATTCATGGAAATACTACAAGATTTTTAGTTATTGGACATAATTATGGAGATTCTTCAGGGAACGATAAAACATCGTTAGTATTAGGTGTGAAGCATGAAGCAGGAGCTCTTTATAGAATTTTGTCAGTCTTTAAAAATGGTAATATAAATTTGAGTAAAATAGAATCTCGTCCTAGTCGCAATCAAGCATGGGAATACTATTTCTTTGTTGATTTAGACGGACATGTTGATGATAAGCCGNTAATCAAAGTAATTGAAAATTTAAAAAAAGAATGTATTACATTAACTATTCTTGGGTCTTACCCTAAAGTTAAAAATTAACTAAACGAATTTGTATGAGTATTAAAAAATATAAACCACCATTGATTACGAACTTCTCTGAACGCCAGTGGCCTGATAACTTAGTTACTAAGGCGCCTTTATGGTGTTCTGTGGATTTGAGAGATGGAAATCAAGCTTTGCCTGATCCAATGACTCCTGAACAAAAATTGGAATATTTTAAATTACTCTGCTCGATTGGTTTTAAAGAAATAGAAGTCGGTTTTCCTTCTGCTAGCCAAGACGAATTTGATTTTATTAGAATGTTAATAGAAGAAAACCATATTCCTGACGATGTTTACATAATGGGATTAACTCAAATGAGACCTCATTTGATTGAAAAAACTGTTAATTCTTTTAAGGGNTGTAAAAAAGGAATCATCCACGCTTACATTGCTCCATCTGACTTGCATATGAAACAAGTATTTGAATTAACAAAGAGTGAATTGATTGAAACTGCTATATCTGCAACAAAACAAATCAGACAACTTAGTGATTTATTGTCTGATTCTGATATTAGATATGAATTTTCTCCAGAAGAATTTACAGATACCTCATTAGAATTCTCTATTGATCTTTGTAACAAAGTTTATGANGCATGGGGAAAAGCTTCGTCATCTGAACCGATAATTTTTAATTTACCNGCAACAGTAGAACGTTTACTTCCAAATCAATATGCTGACATGATAGAAATATTTNGNAAAAAAATAAGTAATAGAGATTCGATAATTATATCGCTTCATACACATAATGATCAAGGTATGGCNGTAGCTGCAACAGAATTAGGATTAATGGCAGGAGCTGATAGAGTGGAGGGAACATTATTTGGTCATGGTGAAAGAACAGGAAANGTAGATCTTGTTANTTGTATTAATAATTATTATGCAAGNGGTATTGAGACNGGAATAGATCTTGCAAATTTACCAGCCATCGCAAATAAAGTGGAATCCTTGACCGGTATGCCCATTTACTATCGACAGCCATANTCAGGATCATATGCGTTTACTGCATTTTCCGGATCTCATCAGGATGCAATAAACAAAGGAATGAAAAAATTAAACGATGCTCCAAAATTATTTAACCAAAGCTGGAAGGTTCCATATTTACATATTGATCCTATGGATATCGGTAGGAAGTATGAAAAATTAATTCGAATTAACTCTCAGTCAGGTAAAGGAGGAGTTGCTTGGGTATTAGAACAGGATTATGATATCGAGTTGCCAAAAAATATTCAGTTAGAATTAAGCAATTATGTACAAGCATTTAGCGAAAACGTAAAACGAGAAATTTCTTCTAACGAAGTTTATGAAATATTTATTAATAATTTTGTCTCTCCATCCGGAAATTATGAATTAGTTGGTTATTGGCCGAGGCCAAATGATAAAGACCCAACATTTATTCATGGAGAAGTTCATATTAAAATTAATGACGTTTTTCATAAAATAAATTCAGATGGAAATGGCCCTATATCTGCATTTGTAGGTGCTCTTCGTAAAATATTAGATATTGAATTTATTGTGGAAAACTATCATGAGCAATCTGTAGGTAAGGGTGCAGACGCAAAAGCTCTTGCAATAGTTCCGTTAAAAACAGTAAAAGGTGAAAGGGTATATGGAGTTGGAATTGATTCAAATATTGATCAAGCTGCAGTTAGAGCCATTGTTTGTTGTCTTAATAGATTAAAAACTGGAAAATAATGATTAGTTCAAAAACAAAAATATTTGCTGTTGTTGGGCATCCAATAGATCATTCGCTTTCACCTCTAATGCAAAACGCTTCTATGAAAGCAATAAATTATGATGGTGTATATCTTGCATTAAATATTCATCCAAATGAAATTGTTAAAACATTACCTGTAATGAGTAAAATTGGTTTTAAAGGTATAAANTTAACAATTCCTCATAAAGAAATNGCATATAATCATTTAACTTTTCTTGATGATAGTGCCAAAATCTTTAAATCAGTTAATACAATTTTATTTGAGGATGATAAAATTAAAGGTTTTAATACCGATGGATATGGTTTTTTAAAGGCTTTAGAGTATAGTTTTGGCAAAAATGTTGAAGGTGATNATGTTTTTGTTCTTGGTTGTGGTGGAGCTGGTAGAACTGTTGCGTTACAATCTATACTTAGTAAAGCAAAAAGTATTTGGTTAGCAGATATTGACGAAGAAAAAATTTTTAATCTTAAAGATGAAATNTTAAGTTTAAATCCGAATGTTATCATAAATTATTCAACAAATTTAGATGATCAGATAGAAGGATGTAAGATGAGTGATTTAATTATTCAAGCTTCTCCNGTNGGGATGAAAAAAAATGANGAGTCATTATTTCCNGTTGAAGCATTCAATAAAAATCAAAGAGTTTTTGACTTAATTTATATGTACCCGGAAACATCTTTTATGAATAACGCTAAAATAAGGGGTGCAAAAATAGCAAATGGTTTAAGCATGCTTTTATTTCAAGGCGAAAGAGCTTTTAAAATATGGACTAATCATGATGCCGATCAAGATGTAATGATGAGTGTTTTGTCCAATAAAGTTTACAATTAGGAAGTTAAATTTTGAACATTGATGTTTATTATTTTCTGCTTTTTATTTTTGGAGCATGCTGGGGNAGTTTTCTTAATGTTTGTATTATAAGAGTTGCAAACGGAAAATCTATTATTTTTCCTTCATCATTATGTTTAGTTTGTAAAAAAAAAATTAGTTTTTATGATAAAATTCCTATTATAAGTTGGATTTTTTTAAAAGGTAAATGCAGAAATTGTAAATCTAAAATTAATATTATTTATTTGTTTATGGAATTATTTGTAGCTGTTCTCATGCTATGCATTGTATTTACCTATTCCTTATCTCCTCTTTCGNTTATTTATGGAATTTTTTTCTCCTTACTAATCGTAGGAAGTGGAGTTGATATTAAACAAAAATGGATACCTGATACNGTCACAATTGGTGGTATTTTTTTTGGTTTAGTATGTAGTTACATATTTCCAAAATTACATGGATGCGAAATTAATTTTGATTCATTAATTTTATCGATAAAAGGTTTTTTAGTTGGTAGTTCGATATTATTGGTTGTTGGGATTATTGGAAAGTTGATTTTGAAAACCGATGCTATGGGTATGGGNGATGTAAAACTTTTAGGCGCTATTGGTACTTTTGTTGGTATTGAAGGAATATTTTTCTGTCTTTTTACCGCGTCATTTATTGCATTGATAATAAGTCAGATTTTATTTTTAATGAAAAAGAGATCTTTTAGAGATGAGATTCCATTTGGTCCCTATCTTTCTGNATCGTGTATTGTCTGGATTTTATTCAACCTCTCCAATTTAAATCTCTTTACATTTGGCAATCTATTTTATTAATTAATATATATGAAGACTGATAGAAGAAATTTCATTATTCCGGCCGTTGGTTTAGCTACAGCGGCACATGCATTTCCGTTGAATGAAAAAACATTTGATGTTGCATTGCCTGGGTGTGATATAAAAATGTCTAAATTAGGATTTGGGACAGGGACAATTGGTTGGTTAACCAAAAATGCAAGATGGGCTAAAAATAATCCAAATAGAAAAAAATTAATGGAAGACTCGGATGCTATCGATCTTTTTCATAGGTGTTATGAAAGAGGAATTAATTTTTTCGATTTAGCAGATGGATATGGAACTCATGGTTTTTGTAAGGAAGCGTTAAGAAGTATTCCAAGAGATAAGGTAGCGCTAATGACAAAATTTTGGTGGGCAGATGCAGTTAAAGGAACTCAACGTAGTGAATGGATTAAAGCTACAGCGAAACTTTCTATTTCAGAAAGAAAACAATATGTAAAAAAAGANGTTGATCGTTTTTTNCGAGAATTAAATACAGACTATATTGATATGATGCTTATTCATTTACTCTTTGATAGAGATTGGATTGAACCAATGAAACCTTATATGGATGTTTTATCAGAATATAAAGAAAANGGAGNAATCAAGACATTNGGTGTNTCTTGTCATGATTATGGCGCAATGGAGACCGCNGTNNAATCNCCNTGGGTAGATGTGTTATTAGCAAGAATAAATCCTTACGGTGTAAAATGTGACGGGTCTGCNGATGANGTTNTAAAGGTTTTAANNCNAGGTAAGAAAAACGGAAAATTTATTATTGGNATGAAAATTTATGGGGACGGACAATTATCAGATGATAGAGACAAATGTATGAAATTTGCNCAAANTTCTAAAGTTTTGGATGCAATGACTATCGGTATGAATAGTACAGAACANATNGANGATAATTTAAAATTATTTAAGANGNATGCAAAAAGTTAATTANTGTCTAATTCGACGAGAGTTTGCAATNCTCTTTCTTTTTTCACTNGGTTTTTCNTAACAACGTTTTGATCTCATTGTTTTTAAAATACCTTCTTTNTCCAAAGCTTTTTTTAATCTACGCAATGCGCGATCAACATTTTCGCCNCGTCTTACTTTTACTTCACAAGTTTCCTGTGCCACTAATATTACCTCCTNATAAGAATAATTGNATGAAGNTGCAAAAGGTATGTTAATGAATTAAACAAGTCAATAGGATTAAATTATTTAATTTTTGTGAAATTGACTTANTATTAANTTAGGCATTTCTTCAATTACACCTAAATGAGGNANAGTATTAAATATTACATTCGGGTATAATTTTTTAGCTTTATTAATCTCCTCAGGAATATCCTCTGCAACATGAAGTCCAACTGCAAGGAAATACGGAAATATAGTAATTTTTTTTGCACCTTTNTTNATAAGTAAATNAATTNCGTCTGGAATTAATGGTTCTGCAAGTTCNAAAAATGAACATTNAAGNATNTCAAATTCNCCCTTNTTATTTTTACTTATTTTTTCTGATAGTTTACGAACCTCATCGTTNGAGGCTTTTCTTCTACTACCATGNGCTATTAATAAAAGTGCNTGCATTTTNAAATTNTATTATCGAATTTTTCCTTCTTCTTTTCTTTTAGTAACTACTTCNGTTGCAATATTTGATGGAACTGCTTCATAATGTTCAAANTCCATAGAAAAACTTGCTCTTCCTTGAGTTAAAGATCTNAGAGTATTTGAGTAGCCAAACATTTCACTTANAGGCACAAANCCACGAATAATTTTGTTTCCACCACGTTCATCCATNGAATCAACNCTTCCTCTTCGTTGNGCTATAGTNCCATTNACTGCTCCCATATATTCATCNGGTGTNGTNACTTCTAGTTTCATTATTGGTTCAAGTAATTGTGGTTTACCTTTCATAAATAGTTCTTTAAATCCTTGTCTAGCTGCAATTTGAAAAGCAAAATCTGATGAATCAACATCATGATAAGANCCATCTGTAAGTCTTACGCGCATATCAACAACAGGATATCCAGCATAAGGACCAGATTCTAAAGCTTGCTTCACTCCTTTTTCGCANGATGGTATATATTCTTGTGGAATNCGTCCTCCAGTAATTTCATTAACNAATTCGAATCCATGCCCNGGCTGTTGNGGTTCNAGTGTCATNACTACATGTCCATATTGACCTCTACCACCAGACTGTTTAGCATGNTTATAAAATCCATCAGACATAGCTGTTGCAGTTTCTCTGTANGCNACTTCGGGNCTACCTACNTCNGCAACAACGCCAAATTCACGTTTTAAACGATCAACAATNATTTCTAAATGAAGCTCTCCCATTCCNGAGATAATCGTTTCNTTNGTTTCCTGATCATATGCAACGGTAAAAGTTGGATCTTCGTCTGCCAAACGATGAAGCGCTTCACCAAGTTTTTCNTTGTCAGCATTTGACTCTGGTTTAATNGANATACTNATAACGGGGTCAGGAAAATCCATACTTTCGAGAATGATNGGTTTTTCTTGGATACATAAGGTATCNCCTGTTTTNGTATCNGATAAACCTACAACAGCAACTATATCNCCTGCATAGGCTTTATCGATAGCTTCTTGTCGATTTGAATGCATTCTTAAAAGTCTACCAACTCGNTGTTTTTTTTGCTGAGTNGCATTCCAAATAGATGAACCTGATTCAAGNGATCCAGAATAAATTCTAATATAAGTTAATTTNCCCATATGTTTATCTGACATAATTTTAAANGCTANTGCAGACAATCCTTCATCNTCAGAAACTTTTCTTGTATTTTCCTNATCATTACTACAATGAATTGGTGGGATTTCATTTGGCGCAGGTAANAGAATATTTACTCCATCGAGTAACTGCTGAACACCCTTATTTTTNTATGCAGAACCACAGAAAACAGGAATAATTTCTCNAGAGCAAGTAGCTTTTCTTAAACCTGCCCATATTTCTTNTTCTGTTAAATCNCCNNCNTCNAAATATTTTTCCATTAATTCTTCATCTTGTTCTGCGCATTTTTCAACAAGATTATTTCTCCATTCATTAGCTTTTTCTTCTAANTCAGATGGTATTTCAGTTTCATCCCATTCNGCACCCATTACTTCATCTTTAAAAATTAANGCTTTCATNCTTATNAAATCAATAATACCTATAAAATCNTCAGAAGCACCAATTGGAATTGTTACGGGTACAGCGTTNGCNCCCAACATATCATGAATATTTTCAATTACTGAATAGAAGTCAGCTCCNATTCGATCCATTTTATTAACAAATGCAATTTTAGGNACTTTATATCTTTCTGATTGNCTCCATACAGTTTCAGATTGGGGTTGAACTCCTCCAACNGCACAATAAAGAGCAATTGCACCGTCGAGAACACGAAGTGCNCGTTCAACTTCCATTGTAAAGTCAACGTGACCAGGAGTATCGATTAATGATAACATGTGATCTTTCCAAACACAGGTTGTAGCGGCTGAAGTAATNGTTATACCTCTTTCCTGTTCTTGTTCCATCCANTCCATGGTAGCAGCACCATCNTGAACTTCTCCAATTTTATGAGANCTTCCTGTATAATAAAGAATNCGCTCAGAAACAGTAGTTTTNCCTGTATCAATATGAGCCATAATTCCAAAATTTCGAACTTTATCTAATGTATATTCTCTNGCCATTTTTATAACCTCGNANATATTAAAATCCTAAGTAAGTGNGCGTATATACTATCGTATAATNATAATTGAAAGTAATTTTAAACGGTTATTTAATTAATTTTTTANAATTATTANTAGGATCTTGTAATTATTTCTCGTATAAAACNCNAATTTTTCGTTTTATTAANTATATGTTNATCGATAGTCATATTCATTTAGATAAATTTGTTGANGATGGTATTTTNGATAAAATAATCAAAAATGCTNAACAAAATAATGTNCAAAAAATGATCTCNATNGGAGGATCTGATGATGCAAATTTATTATCAATCAATCTATCTCAAAAGTATCCAAATATAATTTATGCTNCTGCAGGATATGATAGAGANATATGTGAGTTTGAATATTGTGAAAATAATCTAAAGAACCAAATAAGTTCGGAATATGTAGTTGGAGTTGGAGAAACTGGTTTGGATTATTTTCATTCTGATAAAAATAAAAANCAACAAATAGAATTATTCTCTCTTAATNTAGAATTNGCATATCAGTTTAATAAACCTGTTATTGTGCACTCAAGNAATGCTTTTAGNGATACTTTAAATTTNCTGAAAAAATATTCTTCAAAAGTAAATAGATTTCTCGGAGTTCTTCATTGTTTTACTCTTGATTTAGAATCAGCTAAAAAGTTAATTGATTTAGGAATGATGATAAGTTTTAGTGGTATCGTTACTTTTAAAAATGCTTCAGATCTTAGAAGAATCGTTTCTTTCATTCCTGACGAATACCTGTTGATTGAAACAGATGCACCGTATTTATCACCAGAACCAATGAGAGGAAAACAAAATGAGCCAGCTTTTATTACTCATACAGCTCGACAGATTGCTGAATTAAGAGGATGCTCGTTAGAAGATATTGCTAAAATCACATCTTATAATGCTAAAAGATTATTTTCTATAAAATAGGACTAATTAAAATGAAGAAGATTATATTGTTATCATTATTTTTATTATTATCGTTTAAATCATATTCAACGTCTAATGATGTTGTAATTACCGGAAACAGAGTCAGTATAAGACTTTCACCATCTATTAAAGGGGAATTATTAGATCGAGCTATGCTTGGAGATCATTTTTCATCAGTAACAGAATCTAATGGTTGGCAAGGTATAAGTGCTCCAGATTTTATTTCAGCATGGGTTCATTCTGATTATGTATCAAATAATATAGTATTGCCAAAAAAGTTAAATGTTCGTATTGGACCTAATAAAAATTATGGTGTTTTAGCAATTTTATCGGAAGGACAGGAAGTTAACCAGATAGAGGTATTTAATGAATGGATAAAAATTAATCCACCGAGTAATAGTGTTGTATGGATAAGTAAAGACTTTGTCTCAAATGTAATAAACATTGTAAAAATTGAATCATCTGAAGAATCAAATGAAATTTTAGAAGAGGAATTAATTGAAAACACTGTAATAACAACAAATTTTTCATTTGATCTTAACGTAAACAAAGAACAGGGTTTACTTTCTGAATTTCAAGGAAGGTTATCTATGTCAAAATATGGTTTATATAAATTGACTAGTGAAAATGGTGAAGATATTTGTTTTATTAGAGGTAGAAAATATCAACTTGAACCCTTGATAAATAATCTCTTATTGTTATCCGGCAAAAAATACTTTATAGATGATCTTGAACTACCAATATTACAGCCTAATACTATTAAGATTATAAATTAGGCAAAAATTTAATATGAATGTAAATTCAAGTTTATTTTAATATTTAGGGATTTGTTATGAGTCTATTTAGAAAAAAAACTAGTTATACAACTGTAAAGGTTAAAAAAAAGGATCTTCCTGACGGACTTTGGATAAAATGTCCCGGAACTGGTGAAATTATTTATAAAGATGATTTAACAAAAAATAATGAAGTATGTCCTACGTGTTCATATCATTTTATGTTGCCTAGAAAAAAAAGAATTGAATTACTATCTGATAAAAATACTTTTGAAGAATGGGCAGGAGAGATTGAATCAATCGACACGTTAGGATTTACAGGTAAACAATCATACATTGAAAAATTAGATGCTAACCAAAAAAAATCTGGATATAGCGATGCGGTTACAGTTGGTGGATGTACATTAGGAGGATTTCCGATTGGTTTAGGAGTTATGGATTTTTCTTTTCTTGGAGCAAGTATGGGAAGTGTTGTTGGAGAGAGAATTACTTATATGATTGAAAGATGTACAGAGGAAAAAAAACCTATTCTTTTAGTATGTGCTTCTGGTGGTGCAAGAATGTACGAAGGTTTATTAAGTTTAATGCAAATGGCAAAAACAAGTGCGGCGCTTGCGCGCCATGCAGAGGCTGGTTTGCCGTATATTCCAATTCTTACCCATCCTACAATGGCTGGAGTGATGGCAAGTTTTGCTACATTAGGTGATGTAATTGTAGCTGAACCACAAGCGTTGATAGGATTTGCAGGGCCAAGAGTAATTAAAGAAACAACACAGCAAGATCTTCCAGATGGATTTCAAAGGGCTGAATTTTTAAAAGAGCATGGATTGATTGATATGGTAGTGCCTAGAAATGAACTTAAAGATCAAATGATTCTTTTATTAAATTATTTTTCAGAAAAATAGGCCACGGCATGGATGCCTTCAAGAATCTTTTTAAACGAACAGCTGACGGAATTAAGCCTGGACTCGATGTAATAAACAAAATTTTAAA
>PASA01000009.1 GCA_002712105.1 Kiritimatiellaceae bacterium | reverse complement strand
GATTATTCCTTGGACAAAAATCTTATGCTCATAAAGGGCAATTAATTGTCCTAATACTTTTGGGGTAAGTTGTTTTGATAAAATTGTTGTCGATGGCCTATTTCCATCAAATTCTTTATGTGGAATTAATGAGTCCGGTACACCTTCACTGATTAACTCCTCTTTAGTTTTTCCAAAAGCTAGTGCTTTAGTTTGTGCAAAAAAATTAGCCATTAACTTATCATGATGGTCAGATAAAGGATTTTGGGATTTGCAAAATCCAATAAAATCACATGGTATTAAGTGGGTGCCTTGATGAATTAACTGGTAAAAAGCATGTTGACCATTCGTTCCAGGCTCTCCCCATATTATAGGACCGGTTGACCATTCAACCTTATTCCCATTTTTATCCACACTCTTTCCATTTGATTCCATATCAGCTTGCTGCAAATAGGCGCTAAATCGATGCATGTATTGATCGTAGGGGAGAATAGCATAGGAGCTAGCTCCAAAAAAATTATGATACCATATTCCTATCAATCCCATTAATACGGGGACATTATTTTCAAATTCAGATGTGAGAAAATGCTGATCCATTTGATGATATCCATCGAGAAGATCTTCAAAATTGTCGGTTCCTATGGCCAACATCAAAGATAATCCAACAGCAGATGACAAGGAGTATCTTCCCCCTACCCAGTCCCAGAACTCGAAAATATTTGAAATATCAATACCAAAATCTCCTACTGCTTCTTCATNNGCCGTGGATACNGCAACAAAATGATTTGAAACAGCTGCTTCATCACTGTAANAATCAAGAAGCCANNTTCTAGCTGAAAAAGCATTGGTCATTGTTTCTTGTGTTGTAAACGTTTTAGAAACAACAANAAAAAGTGTCTCTTCGGCATTTATTTTTTTTANAATTTCAGTTAAATGCGTTCCATCAATGTTTGAGACAAAGAAAANATCTAAATTATCAACNGCATATGACTTTAATGATTCNTAAGCCATCACGGGACCNAGATCAGATCCTCCAATGCCAATATTTACAATATTTTTNATTTTTTTTCCGGAAAAACCCTTCCATTTTNCTGTATGAAGGTCATNTGTAAATCGTTTCATTTTTTCAAGGACATGNTGNACATCAGCNATTACTTCATNTCCATCNAGAAAAATTTTATTTTCNATTGGAGNTCTTAATGCTGTGTGAAGAACGGCTCTATCCTCTGTTTGATTAATTTTTTCTCCTGAAAACATACTGTNTATTTGCTCTTTTAAATTCATTGAATTTGCCAACTCAATTAATAAATTAATNGTCTCTTTTGTAATTCTATTTTTTGAAAAATCTACGAATAGATCNCCAACAGTANATGAAAAATCATTAGAACGNTTTGTATCTGTAAAAAATTCTCTCAAATGGACATCTTTNACTTTAGCATAATGANTTAATAAATTTTTCCATTCTTNCTTATCTATAGGTTTATTTTTCATTAAATTATCCTTNGTTTGTAAAAATTAATTTTCAAAAATAAAATTTACTTGTTAAGTTATCATTATTGTTTTTGAACTAATAATGTTTTACAATTTTAAAAAACTAANCGGAGTTNCTTAGTATTAAGTCTAAAATTTATATCTTTTTTTTGGTATTGATAACTTTATTATTTAAAAATTTTTCNTNCGCAGATGAGAATAAAGTTGATAGTAAAAAAATAACGAGGACGGTTGCATANACGCTNCCTGTATATCATCTAAATCGNTTGCCATTAAATGAATTNATTTCTACCAANGCTTTTAATATGTTNTTAGACACCTTAGANCCTTCTAAATCTTATTTTTTAAAAGAAGATATTGATACGCTGAGCTCTNCATATCCTTCTTTNCATCGNGANCTAAGAAAAGGAGANATCTCATTTTCAAANGAAGCATATGAAATANTAATGAAAAGAATGAAAGANAGGTATGATTATACAAAATCACTTTTAGAAAANGANTTTAATACCAATGTAGATGAAAGTTATTTTTGGGANAGAAAAGAATCATCATGGGTAGAAAATAAAAATGAATGGGATGAACTTTGGAGAAAAAAAATAAAAAATGAATATATTGTCGAATTAATAGATAATCATACNAANACTAATAATATAATTGAGATGGACGATATAGNAACGGATANAGATCTTTCTCCAAAAGANTCAATTCTTAAAAAATATAAACAAATATTATCAACAATGGAATCATTTGATGAAGAAATGCTTCTAACGAAATATTTAAGTTCATTTTCAAGAGTTTATGATCCTCATAGCGGATATTTATCTCCAAGTAATGTAGAGGACTTTGATATTAATATGAAGTTATCGCTTGTTGGGATAGGCGCAATGCTCAGTATAGATGATGGGGCTCCAAAAATAGAAAGACTTATTCCTGGAGGTCCTGCTGAAAAAGACGGNAGATTAAAGCCAGGTGACAAAATTATTGCTGTAGCTCAAGGAGATGATGAGCCTCAAAATATTTTACATTGGCCATTATATAAGGCAGTTCGTTTAATTAGAGGTGAAAAAGATTCNAAAGTTGTATTAACGGTNATTCCAAAAACAGATCAAGACGGCTCACGAACTAAAATTATTGATTTAATAAGNGATGAAGTTCAACTTGAAGANCAAGCTGCAAAAAGTTCTATTCACGAAATTGAGACNGATGATGAAAAAAATATTTCAATTGGTGTAATTGANCTACCTGATTTTTATGCAGATTTCAAAGCNACTAATGCCAAAGAAAAAGATGCTAAAAGNTCTTCAACAGATGTAAAAAATNTTTTAAACNAACTTCAGAATAATCAAATTGATGGTTTAATTTTAGATCTAAGAAATAATGGTGGAGGGTCTCTTATTGAAGCTGTAAAAATTGCTGGGTTTTTTATTCCATCAGGACCNATAGTTCAGGTGAAAAATAGAAGATCTCTTCAAATCCTACCTGATGTNGATCCNACAGTTGAATATGATGGTCCATTAATAATTCTTGTAAATAGATTAAGNGCTTCAGCCTCTGANATTTTAGCNGCCGCNATGCAAGATTATAATCGGGCTATAATAATTGGTGATGAACATACTCATGGAAAAGGAACNGTTCAAACACTCATGTCNCTTGGTAATAANAAAGGNTCATTAAAACTGACCACATCNAGTTATTANAGAATNAATGGNGGATCNACTCAAATTAAAGGAGTTACACCAGATATAATAATACCATCTTTGTATGACGTAANNGGCACNGGAGAAAAAGAGTTAGATTATGCCCTTCCATGGGATACTATCCAACCAGCCTTGTATTCATCTATGGGNGATTATGATGAATTGGTAAAAGAATTAGAAGCTGCTTCTTTGGATAGAAGAAAAAACAACGAAGAATTTCAATTATTTTTAAGCCAACGCAATAAACTTGAGGATAAGTTTAATTCCAAATCAATTTCGTTAATATTAGATGAACGTTTATCTGATGCAGAAATGGAAACTGAACTTGATGATATAATGGAAACTGATATCGAAAATGATGATAACCCTCAGAAAGAAACCTTAGTTAAAATAAAAGGGTTAACAGACTCAGATTTAATGCTTAATGAAACGATCTTAATTCTAAAAGATTGGTTAAAAATTATTAAGAACAAACAACTAGTTGATGATAAATATGAATCTTTTATCTCTCAAAACTAATTAATGATTTACATATAATGTTTGTGTAGGGAAAGCAAAATCAATTTTTGCTTCGTTAAATCTTTTTAAAATACTCGTATTAACATCATCTGAATATTTCATATAAGCCCAATAATCATTNGAATAAAACCAATAAATNGCAATTAAATCTAATGATGACGAATTAAAATCCTTAAAATAAATTCTNGGAGGAAANTCTTTATGAGAGTGTGGATTTTGGCTTAAAATTTCAGAAAGAATAGATTTGGCCTCTTCGAGTTTATCTAATGATGTATCGTATGTTACTCCAATCTCAACCGTTCTTTTTATATACGGTCTTTTACTGATATTTTCAATCATTTGACTGGCAAGTTCGCCGTTAGGAATAGTCACTAGATGACCGCTAAGAGTTCTAATTCTTGTGGATCTAAATCCTACCTCCTCAATAATCCCTTTATAATCACTAATATTTACAAATTCTCCTAACTCAAACGGCTTATCGGCAAAAATAATCAAAGATCCAAAAAAGTTTTTGATAGCATCTTGAGCCGCAAGGGCAACGGCTAATCCCCCTACTCCAAGTCCTGCTAAAATTGATGTGATAGGTTTATCGCTTAAAACCTGAGCAATTTGAACTAAAATTAAAACTACAATAGCAACTTTTAAAGTTTTACGGACCATTGGTACTACCATGTCATCAATAGTCGTTTCAGTTTTTTTAGTGATATTTGTTAATAGATAGTCAATCAAATCTACTAAACAATAAACGAAATATCCGATAGAGATAATAGTTAGTACAGATAAAATATCTCCAATAAGAAGATTTAGTGAAGTATTTATAGTTAAAAAACTCAAACTAATCTTCAACCCGATTACTAGAAATAAGAATGGTATAGCTCGTGAAATTGAAAGAAAAAATACATTTACTAATGATCCGACATTTAATTCATCTTTTTTATTTAATCTCTTTGATTTAGCGATGAGTTTTACAATAAATTGAACAAGGAATCCTAAAAAAATTGATCCTGCTAAAGAACTTACAAAAATTATAATATTATCAAAGTTGTTCATATTTAATCTTTCATGGAAAATATCTANCAATGTTGTAAGAAAAAAATAAAATTAAAGCGAATAAAAAAAATTGTTAGTTACGATGGCATTATTGCTTGATTATTTAGCGCGGAAGGAAACTCAAGGTAAAATTTTCTAATCACTTCAGCAATTTTTATTTTTAAANCCGAGTCGATTTCAACTAATGCTACATTTGGCATCAAATTAACGATTCTTTCGAGAAGNAAATCTTGAGGNTCTAATGNAATAGGAATCCATGAAGATAGTAAATTTTTATTGATAATAAAAGGCAATGANCCAAGAATTCCAATATCGTTTTCATTATGAACTAATAATCCAGCTGTAGTACCTCGATCAAGTGTGACAACTTGAAAAAAATATAATGTATGATAGGCAATCCTTGTGTCGATATTGTTAATTACNTCCGACTCAATATTTTTTTTTGAATTTAAGAAACTTAAATATGTTGAAATTACATTGCTTCCAATTTTTTCAGCAAACCTTAAGTCTTCCTCAAAATTATTTGATTTATACTTTTCAAGATAGAAATGACATACGCCCCTATATCTATTATGAGACGGGATATAAAAATATTTCTTTCCATTATCAAAAGCCTTTTCAATATGATTTGGAGCAATATCAGTAAGAATTTGTTCAAAAACTTTNGTTTGATCATNATCAGGAATGGATGGATTTAGATCAGCCATAANCCTCCAATAATAATCTGCATTTATAAATTTCATAAGGCTAATATGTANATGTATAGATGGATGGATGGAATGAAAGGGATGAACAATTGCAGACAATGCAGTAGCTGAAATTAAATTTTTANTATTATTTGGTTTGTAATGAACTTGAGAAATATTAATGGATGCACTNAAAATGAAAGANGAATTTAAAAATTCAAATCTTTTTCCACCACCATTTTTACCCTCATTGCGATACCAAAAAATTTCATTTGGCANAGTTTCATTAAATGTACTTAGTCCATCNGCNAAGCGACNTTGCAAATTATTAATCATGTTTAAACATGATTTTTCTTCAGCACCATCAGAATAGATNATTTTCATGATTAATANTTATGTAGATATCCATTCCTTTATCTCATTAGTTAACGAGATAATATCACGAACGATTGCTTTACCATCAGGNAGATTAACATCGTCNCCAANTGNTAATCCCAAAAGTAATTTTGCTAATTTAGTTTCTGAAGATATTATTTTTAAATCATCATCTTGATCCCAAACTCCTAATATAAAATATGTTATATNAGAATTATCTTCAAATTCAAGTGCTACACCTGTACCAATATTAATTTTATCTGTACTGATGTCAGTAAAATCAGTTGGTTTAACAATTTCTAGATCTTCAGCTAATTTTGCACCTTGAGCCATAAGTAATCCCTGGCGTTCTTTTGCATATTTAAACTCTGCATTTTCTCGAAGATCTCCATAACTTCTTGCAACTTCAATTTCCTTAGAGTTTTCTGGTATATCAATTTTCATAATTTTTTCTAGTTGCTGCTGTCTTTCTCTAAATGATCTTGAAGAAGTAAATGGAACTTCTTTTCTTTGGATAGTTGTATTAGTTGGAGTAACAATCTCTTGTAGCTCCGGGTACTTTCTTAATACTTTTGCTAATAATGATTTTCTATCAAGTGTATCCCATCCTTGGCCTTCGTTAATTCTTCTCAAAAAATCTCTTCTTTGTTGATCAGTCATATCCTCTAATGATTCATATAACCAACCTTCTTGTTGGAATTTATCACGTAGTTGATTTTGAGATCTCAATAAGATTCCCGACAAATTTAACTCTAACGATTCTTGGATTCTAAATGCTAAATCACTTCTCGTAATCAAACTCCATTCATTTAATAGATTTTGTGATTTTACACACCACAATAACATGGAAGCACTTGCTTTTCTTCTAGCTAAAGAATTACTCAAAATTTCAATTACTTCATCTTCCGCATCATATTTTCTTAACGATGAAAAAATTTCGTTTAAAACAGAAAATCCTACTAATTGAATAATCTTTTTTAAACGAGCAATTAATTCCTCTCTATCGTTTTCAATGAGAATAGATAATAAAGTTTCTAATTGGCGACTTGGTAATTTTTCTAAAATGATACCTAACTCATCTTCAATTAGTTGATGTAAAATTTTATCAACATCTAATCCCTCGGGATCAATATTGAATAATCTAGCAAAAATAAACCCTTCTGCTTTCCATTCAGGTTTTGATATTGGAGAACCGTTAATAATATAAGCTAATCGCTCACCTAGAATATTTCTTATTACATCAGACTCAATACATATTTTCTTATCAATGATATCCTTAAATTTTTCGAATAATTTTTCTATGTTATTTTCTAACTCAAGTTGCTTGAACCAACTATCGTCATATTCAGATGATATCCCTTCATGNANTTCAATAAAATCAGATCGTTTTTTTGGGATTTCAATTGAAGCGTCAGTTTTTAGTTTTTTCCTCGCTGCGTCCCAAAATTTCTTCCAATCATTTTCTGATACTATATTTGGTACCAATCGATCCATTAATCTTGNAACAGTCATNTTTCCATAACTTTTTAAAGCAAGTCTAACAACTTCTCCTGGATCTTTTTTTATCATATCATTTAAGTGATCAATATTATTGTGTCTGATGGATAAAATATGATCCTCCTTTAAAAGACTTAGTGACTCTACAGCGTAATTAAAAGCAATTACATGGTCGCTCTTTTTGTCAAAATCAATAACCAATTCGTTGTAAAANTAATCAACTTCAGAAATTATACCAAATCCCCATGTTTCATGAAAACACTGTNACCCCTCTTTAAGTTTCAATAAATAATTTAACTTATTAAAAGATAATTTAAGTGGTTCATCATTTTCAAATCCAGATGGCTTTATTAATTTTTGAGCATTTTTATTACTTTCATATATATATTTTAATTTAATAATAATATCATCTTTATTACAGGGATGATTTGCTATCCATTGTAAAATCATAACAGCATCTTGTAATCTTTTCTTTTCAATAAAAAAATCGATCAGTTCATTTGCACAATCAAGATCCTGATCAGAAATTGGAGAATCTGATATGTTTTCAAAATTTTGTTTTAACAATTGTACATCTAACTCATTGTCATTTTTCTGACTTTCTAACCATTCCTTATTAATCAAATTGCTCATTATTTTTTCTCCTAACGAATAAAGCAGTGGAACATACTACTTTTTTAAAAATAAATAAAATGTTTTAATCATAAAGAAATATAAATTTAATTATATATGATGACATTAAAAACATTTGAATCTTACGATAAGTTAAAACAATCNTTAATTACCTTATTAATTGATAATATTAAATCNCCTAACTCTATTATGTTAAGCGGAGGTAAAACTCCCTATGAAACATATAATGAAATTGCAAAACTAAAACCTAAAATACACAAAAAATGTAAATTATTTTTATCCGATGAAAGATATGTTCCTTATNATTCAAAAGATAATAANGCTTATAATTTNTCAAATATGCTATCCNAACTTCAATGTCATGATAATTTCATNGCAGTTAATACTTCATTAGAAGTAAATCTTNCAAGTATNGACTATGGTGAAAAAATGAACTTACTTCCTTGTACAAAAATTGGATTATTAGGAATTGGAGAAGACGGTCATACCGCTGGAATTTTTTCAAAAAAAGATGCATTATCGTTAGATAAAAAATTAGCCTTTGTAACCGTTAGACCTAATAAAATGCTAGGTATATCTGTTTCAAATTATTTTATTCAAAATATTGAAAAGATTATTTTAATTGCTGTTTCAAATGCTAAGAAACAAATTCTNGAAGTTTTATTTAATGACCCATCTTCAATTCCAGCTGGAATAATTTTAAATAAACATCAAAATGTTGAAGTGTGGACGGATGTAAAATTAGATATTAATTCTAATAAGTTATAGATTAAAAAATTTAATTAATGTATTANTTTCTCCTTCTATGGAGANGAGAATGAAAAATTATGAATTAATCGAAGATCGATTCATTAACGAACTAGATACAAATGCAAAATTTTATGTTCACAAAAATACCGGTGCAGAAATCCTTTTTTTATCAAATAATGATGATAATAAATGTTTTGGTGTTGCTCTAAAAACACCTCCNAGTGATTCTACTGGAATAGCACATATNTTAGAACATACCGTACTATGTGGATCGAAAAAATATCCTCTTAAAGATCCTTTTGTTCAACTTCTAAAAGGTTCACTCCAAACGTTCTTAAATGCATTTACATACCCTGATAAGACTTGTTATCCAGTAGCAAGTCAAAATTTGCAAGATTTTTATAACTTAACAGATGTGTATCTTGATGCTGTTTTCTTTCCATTACTCTCCGAAGATTTTTTTAAGCAAGAAGGATGGCATTATTTTCTTGAGGATATTGATGATGATCTTGAATACAAAGGTGTTGTTTATAATGAGATGAAAGGTGTTTACTCTTCACCAGATTCCATACTTATGGAAGCCTCTCAGCAATCTTTATTTCCAGATACAACGTACGGTTTAGATTCAGGAGGAAATCCAGAAAAAATTCCTGAACTTACGTATGGTAATTTTATAAANTTTCATAAATTATTCTATCACCCAAGNAATGCTAGATTTGTTTTTTATGGNGATGANCCTGAANAAAATAGATTTNAAATTTTAGATAAATATTTAAGTTTATTTACCAAAACTAATCCTAATTCTGAGATTTCAAANCAAATGCCATTCNNNACTCCNTCAANNATTACAAGNTTATATGCNANATCTGAAGATGTTGAAGATCCAAAATCAATGTTTACCATCAANTGGGCATTACCCTCTCCCACAAATATCGACGATATATTTATGTTTACAATTTTAGATTATATTCTTCTTGGAACTCCTGCATCTCCTTTAAGAAAAGCGCTTATAGAATCGGGNTTAGGAGAAGATCTTACTGGAGGTGGATTAGAAACACATTTGAAACAAATGGTTTTTGTTATTGGATTAAAAGGAATTGAAAAAAACAAAATTAATACAGCTGAAAAATTAATTTTTAAAACACTAAATGAATTGGTNAATAANGGAATTAGTGATGATGATATTCAAGCTGCTTTAAATTCTTTTGAATTTGATCTCAGAGAGAACAATACGGGAGGATTTCCTAGAGGACTTTCTTTGTGGNTGAANTCTCTAAATGGNTGGATTTATGGTGCAAATCCAATTGATTTAATTTCATTTGAATCTCCACTAAAATTAATAAAGGAAAAAAGTTCTAAAGAAGGATTTTATGAAAATATAATTCAAAAATATTTTATATCGAATAACCATCGCTCTNTTGTCCTACTTCATCCAAGTGATANTTTATCNGAAAAAATTGAAAATAAAGAAAAGGAAAAATTAAGAAAAATTAAAAACGGAATGACTAAACATCAATTNCTNGATATTCAACAAAAAACAAATCAACTTCTAGAATTGCAAAATAAACCTGATTCTGATGAAGCAATTGCTACNCTTCCTCTTCTTAAAAGATCTGATTTAGAAAANAAAATCAAAACTTTAANATACAATCAAAATANAATTAATTCTATTGAAATTACTGAGCATCCATTNTTCACTAATGGAGTTTTATATTTAGATATTAGTTTTGANCTTCAGTTTTTAAATCCACAAGAATTACCTTTAGCGTCACTTCTCAGTAATCTATATTTAGAAATGGGTACGAACAAAGAGGATTATTCCTCATTGTCCAAAAGAATCGCAATGAAAACTGGGGGAATTAACGGTTCTCCATTTATTTCACCTCTCTCAGAAAGTGATCAATCTGTGAAAAGATTTTTTCTTCGTGGTAAATGTATGAATCACCAATCTAATGAACTTTTAAATATTTTTACTGATATATTTCTTGAAGCAAATTTTGAAAATAAGGAAAGATTTAAACAAATTCTTTTAGAGCAAAAATCAGAAATGGAAACAATGATAGTTCCAAGAGGTCACTCAGCTATTATGACTCGTTTAAAAGCTAGAGATCATGAAGCTCACCTTGCAAATGAACAAATTGGNGGAATTGATGCATTATTCTTTTTAAGAAATTTAATCGAAGATGTCGAAAAAAATTGGGATGATGTACATAACACATTAAAAGTAATACATCGAAAACTTATTCACTCTAAATCTATNAAAATTAACATTACATCAGATCAAAATACTATAAATGAAATTCGGCCATTAATATCTAATTTTTGTTCAACAATTCCTTTAAATTCTATTGATTCGTTACACATTCAAAAATTAGAAACTACATACCCCAAAGATGAAGCGTTGATAATTCCAAGTAGAATCAACTTTGTGGGAGCTTCATCGAATTTATATAATTATGATTATAATTTTCATGGTTCATCATTAGTTATAACAAGATATTTACAAACTGCTTGGTTATGGGAAAAAATACGAGTTCAGGGTGGTGCTTATGGAGGTATGTGCTCTTTTGATTACAGATCAGGATCATTTGTATTTGCCTCATATAGGGATCCTAATCTTCTAGATTCAATAGAAGTTTATAAAAATACTGGAAACTTTTTAAANAANCTTAAACTTTCTGACGATGAATTAACCAGATCAATTATTGGTGCAATTGGTCAANTAGATTCATATCAACTTCCAGATGCAAAATCATTATCAAATTATCAACGGATGCTAATTAANTATACTGATNAAGAACGTCAAAAATTACGAAATGANGTNTTATCTACAAGTAAAAAAGATTTTCAAAAGTTTGGNGATNTTCTTNGTAAAGCATTTAAAGATCCTAATATTTTAGTTTTATGTGATAATGAGAGTGCAAATGAAGCAAATATTAGAAAGTTGACTAATATTTTCTAAAACTAATCATCTGAATTGTTTGTTCCAAACTGATTTTTNAAATCAAAATATAAATCTTTTTCATCCTCGTTCATATAATCTTTTATATCTTCGATAACAGAACCTTGTCCNNTAAAGGATTTCCAGATAATTCCAAAATCTTCATTTAAGCACTTATANGCACTTTCACTATCTTTTCCAGCTTCAGTCAGAACAATAACATTTATCGAAGGCCATGATTTTTTATCTGGTCCATAGGTATCTCTAATCATATTAGCAAAAGATCGAGCCATTTTATTTGGCTCATTATCCTTAACTCTTCNTGCNTCCCAACCTACTGCGGTTGTGTCAATAACTTGCCAACCATCAATGTAGTTTGTNGTAAGAATAAAAATTGTATCTGGTTTTTGTTCTAATAATGCCCAGGCAACAGACCTACCCCANTGAGAAAATGCTTGACCGACATTATAATTTGGATTTTTTGCAAAATCTGTAAATTCTGCAGCATCAGGAGCGTATTTTTTTCTAATAAGTTCATCAATTTCATATGGATAAACCCATTTAGGCGCAAAAAATGGAAGTTCTTCTTCTACTCTTGTAGGCCAACTCGACGCGGCTCTATTTACAGCTCCTCGAGCTTCACTACCAATAGAAAAACAATGTTCATATTTATCATTTGCTTCCGGATCAATAGGATTTACAGGNTGCATCCAATTAATAACTTTAGCTTTNTTAGCTGAACTTGCCGTTATCATATTTGGNGACATTGCCCATGTATCAGCTGCAAAAAAAGCTGCTATATTAAATAATGTATAACTTGGAAGTTCTGAAATAAGATCTGCAAGTCTGTTTCTAATTGTTAGGGCTGTCATTCTTGAGAACGGCGTATANGTTGCGTTATTTCCATNCATTCTNGANGCCATCGTAGCAGGACCAAAATGAACTAAAAAACAAACCTTTTCACCATTCGCTTTAGTTCCAAAAAAATCCATTTCTGGCATTGTAAATCCTATTGCCTCAACAGAACCACCTCCATCTCCAGCAGAACCCATNCCACCTTTTACTCCAGTTATTTCAGGCATTTTAAATTCAGGTGTTTGCCGATTAATATTTTTNACAACAATTTGTTTTCTTAACTTAGGTTTAGGTTTATTTCTTTTTTCTTTAATAGGTACTTGTAATTTTTTNAGNTTTTTTACTGGTCGTTTTACAGGNTTTGCTTCAAATGTCTTATCATCTTTTTGAATTACTGTAACAGCAACATAGCTAAGGGCTATAACGACAATCAATAAATGTANTCCAATACTGATTAAAGCCGCACTTGATTTAGCATGCTTTGCAAAAAAACGCTTTTTTGCCATAAAGAAATCCTTAATTTACATTGTCATACTAAATGACATATTTTTTACATCNGCAGCAGCGCATGCATCCATAACATCGATAATTCTTCCATGCAATGCTTTGTCTTCAGGCAAAATATTAACAATTAATTCACTACCTGAAGTATCAGCAGCTTCCTTTAAAGATAATAATTGACCGATTAAATCGTCTAAATTATTTTCATCTTCACCAAAAATCATTCCTTCAATTAATATGTTACCATCTTCCGAAACTTCTATTAGTACCTCGATNGGAATATCCAATGATTCAGGAACATCAACTTTTGCTGGTAACATAAAACCTAAATCTGCTTCCTTTTTAATTAATGAAGCTGTAACCATAAAGTATATCAATAACAGAAAAACAACGTCGATCAGCGGAGCNATTTGNAGCTCAGCTTTCTTATTCATCATGTCATCAAGTAACTTCATAAAATCTACTCCTCAAANGTTGCATATATTAAATCTGTGGCTCCAACTTCACCNCATGCAATCATTATCTCCTTACATGTTTTATACTCAACNCGCTCATCGGCNCGAATTAATATTTTTAACTCTGGATTNTTATTTAATTCTCCATCTATTAAAACTTTTAATTCTTCAATGCTTACTGGTAAGGTCCCCGCATAAATAATATTATTAGCATCAATTGATAGCATCATACGATTCTTTGTATCTTCTGGTACTTTTGCATACTCAGATTCTGGGATTGCAACTTCAACTTTCTCTAATTCTGTTACAACTGACGCAACCATAAAAAATATTAATAACAGGAAAACAAGNTCTATCATTGGCGCCATATCGACTGCTGCATCTTCTCGTGCTGGTAATTTTAATTTCATAATTTATNTTAAATAATTTNATTTATTATTCGTTGTNATCCCATGATCCGGAACTTTGATCATCACTTGGNGTNGGAGAACTTTGATTATCTTGTATATTATCTCCAAAACCTAATGGTAATTCACCTGTTTCTAATGTNTCTAAGAGACCGCCAACATTTCTCCCAAGTGATGCAGCAGTTTTAATAAATGAATTTCTAAACCCATAATAAAATAACATTGCAGGAATCGCAATAATAAGNCCTGTAGCAGTTGTCACAAGNGCCTCCCCAATATTTCCCGCNAGAACTTCTGGTTTACCCATNCCTTGAGTACCAATTGTTTGGAANGCTTTAATCATACCTGATACTGTTCCTAATAATCCAATCATTGGTGAGGTAGCACCGATAACTGACAAGTAATCAATTGGCTTCATATAACCTGTGACTTCTTCNGTACTAGCTTCCTGAATAGCTTCNTGAACTTTACTAAAGTTAATTTCTCTGTTTGTAGAACATCTTTCCAANCCTGCNTGAAAAACATTAGTAAAGAAAGTTTCATTTTTCTTACATAACTTATGNGCTTCTTTTATTTGCTTATCTTTCATTAATTTAACAAAATCAGGTAATAAATCTGGTCTTAATAAAACTTTTTCTCTTAGAGATAGAGCATTTTGAATAATTAAAAANACCATCCATACAGACATAGCTCCCAAAGGAATCATCGCCCATCCNCCTTGTAATATCATTTGCCATAAAGTCGTCTTTTGTACCGTTGCCCCGCCTTCTGCTTGTCCAAAAGCAACAGTTGAAAAAGTTAACCCTAATAAAATAATTAAACTTATCTTTTTATTCTGTATCTTCATTTTTATATTCTCCTGTAATTAAATTTATATTTCACTTTCTATAATCTCGATCTTCATCGCTAATTCATTTGCTTTCTCATTTTCGATCGAATCCGGATATAATAATGATATTTGGTTTATCACTTCTTTCGCAGATTCATACATTTTTAATTCCACATAAAGTTCTGCGCATAGTAATTCAGATGGTTGGGTCCACTTTGTATCTTGGCTATTAAACGCGATAATATACGATACCAACTCCATAGCTCTATTATAGTCTTCTTTCAATCTCATTAATTCAGCTAAAATAAAAAGTTTTTCAGGATTTGAATTACTACTTATTTCATCAAACCAACCATTACTTTTCAGTAACTTTTCAGCTCTATCTGCTGAACCATTTTTAATATACGATCTAGCAAGAAAAACCTGCGCTGAACTTTTTAATTCTTCGTCTTTAGAATACTTTTCAATATTATTAGCAAAACTAATAACATTGTCATAATCATTTACTAAAAAATATAATTCCATTAACAGTGATTTATATTTAGTTAGATTTGATGGTATATCTTCATATAATTCGTATGGCTTCAGCGAATCGTTTAATTTATTTATGAGTAATGAGTATTTTCTTTGTTCCTTAAGCTCAATTAATTTATCAATATTTAAATTTATGTCATAATTAATCTGCTTAACAGCACTCACTGGAATACCAGCTATCCTTCCATTAATAGACAATTGTAAAGAGTCTTTTTGATCAGTTTTAATCCTTTGAATAATCTTAACATCCCAAGTTTTTCCACCTGCCATAATTAATTCCGCTGAAATTCCACTGGAATTAAGCGTAAAAATTAAAAAAGTTAGAATTAAAATTATACTATTTTTTTTCATTAAAATATTCCTTATAAAAATTCTAGCTGTCTCCTCGCCTCATTAATTAATGGGCTTGCTTCTAAATACTTATCATTTAACATTTGATTCAAGGTTTCTATTGCTTCATCAGTTTTCCCTAATTCTTGCAAAATATTAGCTGCTGCTAAGTAGGCTTTGGCTGCCCATAGTCCATCACTGTAACCCCTAAAAAGTAAATACGTTCTTTGATAAAAAGTATGAGCTATTTCTAATTCACCATCTTTCTGTCTACATAATCCTCTTTTAAACCAAGCCTCCGCATGCAGGGCTCCTTTCCAATCTCTAATTCCAGTAATTAATTCATAATCTTTATCAGCTTGAAGATAATTTTGTAATTCATAATTTGCATTGGCTTTCATTAATTGCGCCCATCCCATGTAAGAGTCAGCTCCAAATAANGCTTGAGCTTCATCGATTAGAAAAATNAATTCGTTATTTTTTCCATCACTCTGTAAATTATGAGCCTTTGCTTTGAATGCTTTCCATAGCAACTCAGAATCTTCATAATTTGACATGAAATAATTTGAATAATAACTAATTTTTTCAGGATTTAGTTCTGGTAAATAATCACAAATAATTGAAAGGGAAATTGGTGATAATAATTGTAAATTAATATTTTCTTCTAAAATTTCTTTTGCAAAATCAACTTCAGAATTGTCAATTAAAGATTTTACAGCTCGCATTCTTATTTTCAANACTTGCTCTTGGGAATCAATTTCAGATTCTAAAATTCTAATTCTACTAGTAAGTAAATCATAATTATCATTATCTAATAATTTTGGTGCAGAATCACTTAATTCGTTTATAATTTTATCAACTCCAAGTTGATTAATATCATTTCCAAATCTAATAATTGCATCCAGATACGAATCAATAGCAGAATCAACTTCTCCTAAATTTATTTTAGATCTACCAATCCAAAAAGTTGCCTCAGATACGTTTGCGGATTCTTCCCATCGATCCAAATAGTAATTCATTAAATCAATAATTTCATTCCATTTATCTTCAAGTTTATAAACTTCTGCTGCTTTAAATGCTGCATAAGATGATTGTAAGGTTGTTACAGCTTTATCTATTCCTTTTTTATAATCTAAAATTGCTATATCTAATGGATTTGGAATTTCAGCACTTGCTTCTTTTGAAGCAGTGATATCAGCTCTATAACTATACGCCTCTGAAACTAATCCGTCCTCTGGATATAGTTTTATGAATTCTGAAAATAATAATTCAGATGATTCAATATTCTCCATTCCAAATTGACAAACCGCCTGTCTGAATAATGATGCTGCAGAATGCTCTCCACTTTCATTATCATCTCGATATGTAATAAAATCAGTTAGCGCTTCGTTATAATTTGCCTGAAGCATACTTGTCATACCTCTAAAATACCTAGAGTCATTAAAATGAATACTATTTGGATAGAGAGATATTATATTTGAAAATTGTCTAAAAGANCCCTCATAATCTCTATTTTGAAAGTATGCAAATGCTAAAAGATAATGTAAATCTGATTGTTGTGCTTTATCTTCTTCTGTAATAGGTTCTGTAATAACATTTAAATANGATTCCATATCAATAACATCATTAAATTCTCTTTTAACATAATTATCNCGCATCATAAGATTTAAAAGAGACCTTGCATATTGACCTGATGGNTTCTCATTCAAATATTTTATAATACGTTCTTCCGCACGCTGTGTTTCACCAACGTCATATAAAATAAGAACNGATTGCCACATAGAAGCTTCGCCTATATCACTTGATCTATCTTGTTGATACAACTTATCAAATAATACAAATCCCTCCCAAAANCGTTTCTTTTCAGAATAAATTGATCCGATTCGAAACGTTACTTCATCTTCATATGGAGGCAATTCAATAAGTGGTTCTTTAGATTTTATTAATTCATCAATTTGATTTTTTCTTTTTGAAATCTCTTTTTCAGGAATTCCAATACGTACATCAGCNGCTAATCTATTTTCTAATTCTTCAATCGTNTCNTCNGTNTAATCTAATAANACATTTCNTGGTAATACCATTCTGTATAATAATAATGCATTAAGAAAATCTTCATCTTCATATCTAGATTTACCGGCTTGCATGAGNGTCAAATTTAAAGTTATATCATATTTAGCTTCNGTNCTGTAAAGNTGNGGTACAAGNCTAAATAAACTTGTCCAATTCTCAGATTTTACCATTGCTCCAACAACCATAACATTACAAATTCTTTTTGTTCTTTTGTCATTTGTGTTTTCAGCAGCAAATTCAAGATATGGAACACAATCATTCCATTTCTCTTGTCTATATAAGGATTGTCCTANTAGGAGATTTCCATTAAATTCATCTTCAGATTTTAATCTATCTAAATTCAATAATTTTGTAGCTGAAATTTCAACCTTATCCCATTCTTGGAGTTCAAAAAATCCTGANGCTTGGAGATTTAATGCGGAACTTTCTTTTGGTCTAGGATCGGATAATAAATACTCTTCTAAAACAGTCATTGCAGCTGAAATAGAACCATCTTGAAATTGGGCTCTTGCNAATTCAAATCTACATGTTTGACATGTTTCCTTTCCTTGATCATCAGTTAATGTCGATGTTCTATTTACTGCCTCTTGNAGAAAAGGGATTGCGCTTCTAAAATCTCCAGATTGTAAAAATTTATTTGCNGAAGAAAATAACTCTGAAATTCCAGCTTCATTTATATTTTGACTATATGCAGTAAAACAATTAGTGAATTGAAAAATTCCTAATAATACTATTGNAATTAACCATTGTTTTTTAAGCAGCATGTAAACAACTCTCCATCTTTTATGAACGTATCAACATAAAACTNNTACATAGTAAATTTTGAGAGATTGTTTTCAAGTTTTATTAAAAAAAATTATTTTAAATCAATCTATATTTTTTTTGAAATTATTGAAATTAAATAACTTCCAAGAGGTGCTGTAATTATTATTGCAATCATNGCAATTGATAGTATCCAATAACCGGATGNAGGGCATTGTCCAATTTTAAACATCACAGATAACGGAATAGCGCCTAAAGCAGCTTGCACTGTAGCTTTTGGAATAAGAGAAACCACAAAGAATAATTTTTCCATTTTTGANTATTGTGTATTAATNAGACAAATAATTACACCGATTGATCTAAAAATTATGCCAACAANTACAATTAAAATACCNATAANTCCCGATTCGGTTAATATTTTAAAATCTAAAAAAGAGCCAACAAGAATAAAAAGTACTATTGAAATAATAAGCCATAATTTACTNAGGTAATTTTCAATTACTGTTACTTTTTTTTCTTCTTTAATATAACGAATAAGAATAAATATTAATAAGATTAAAATAACATTGAATAATGACGAATAATTAGATTGATCAAATNCTGAATACATACTTAAGACAACTGAAAATCCAACTATTGCAATTATATCATCTAATGATGATACAGCTAATATTGAAGATGGGATTTTCTTTTTCTCAGCAATATTTTGTTTCTGTAGNTCTATCATTAAAGGNACAATGACTGCCGGTGAAACTGCAGTAATTATAAATCCNAACATCAANGATTCGTNCAAANTTAAAGGAGTTAAATACATANATAATAAAAATATGGACAAAACCTCGAATAATCCCGGAATTATGCTTAAAAAAANGATATGAGAATTATTTTTATTAAGTAACGAAATTTTAATTTGNGAACTAGCNCTNGCAAATATTATAATTAAAGAAATTAATGATACAATGCCATACGAATTTGTAAGAAAACTNGGTATTAAATTCAGAGAATTGCTTCCATTTAAAATACCTATAAAAAGGTAACAAATAAAACTAGGTAAATTTAATTTCTTAAAAATTANTCTAAATACAATAATTTGTATTAATAAAAATAATATCCACATACAGAAAAACTAAAAAATTTTTTAATANGTTTTTGTAAAACACAGTGTTGTATTATGACCACCAAAACCTAAAGAGTTATTTAATGCTGCATTTACTGTTGTAGCCCTCATAACATTTGGTACGTAATCCAAGTCACATTCAGGATCAGGTGTATTATAGTTTATTGTTGGAGGAACAATATTATTTTTTATAGACATAGCGCAAACGATTGATTCAACTGCACCAGTTGCTCCTAACATGTGGCCGGTCATTGATTTACTAGAACTCACAGCAACATTATAAGCGTATTCACCAAAAACTTTTTTTATTGCTTTTGTCTCACCTTTATCATTAAGAGGTGTTGATGTACCATGAGCATTGATATAATCTATATCTTCAGGTTTTAAACCAGCGTCTTGGATAGCAAGAGACATTCCTCTTGCAGACTGTTCAGCGGATTCATCAGGTGCAGTAATATGATAAGCATCTCCAGTTCTTCCATATCCCGATAGAGAACAATAAATTTTTGCATTTCTAGCTTCAGCATGCTGACGACTTTCTAACACAATTACACCAGCCCCTTCTGACATGACAAAACCATCTCGATCTTTATCAAATGGACGTGACGCTCCTTTTGGATCATCATTACGGCGACTTGTCGCTCTTAATGCAGCAAAACCAGCAACTCCTAACATTTCTATTGATGCTTCTGAACCACCTGCAATCATGATATCTGCATCACCATATGCAATCATTCTAGCCGCTTCACCAATTGAATGGGTTCCTGATGCGCAAGCACTTGTTATACAAAAATTAGGCCCTTTAAATTTGTACTTCATTGATATATATCCAGCTAAAATATTTGTTATCATTTGAGGAATTAATTGTGGTGAGACTCTTTTCGGACCTCCCTCTAATGCTCTTTTGTGTTGCGTCTGTAAATATTTCATTCCTCCAATACCAGAACTAACCAAAACACCAGCTCTTTCTTGATCAAACGAAAATTTATCTAAACCCGCGTCTTCNACTGCCATTGATGCAGCAGCAACTCCATAAGCAGTAAAAGGATCGACTTTTCTAGCTTCTTTAGAGTCCATATATTTTTCAATATCTAGGTTGCGGATTTCACCAGCTATTTGAACTGGAAATTGGTCAATATCTTCCATACTTTCAACGCGTGAAATACCAGATTTACCAGATTTAATTCCCTCCCAAAACAAATTCAATTCATTTGCAATCGGTGAAACAACACCTAAACCTGTAATGACAATTTCTTTGCCATTCATATTTTACTCCAATTTTTTATCTTTAAAAAAAATTTAAAAGTACATAGATTTTTTGTGAATTACTCTAAACCTTTTTCTTTTAAGTAACTTATAACTCCTCCTACAGAAGTTAATTTTTCAGCATCTTCATCTGGAATCTCAGCACCAAACTCTTCTTCGAAAGCCATTACCAATTCAACTGTATCAAGAGAATCAGCTCCAAGATCTTCAATAAACGATGCATCTTCCTTTACTTGATCAGCATCTACACCTAACTGTTCAACTATTATATCTTTTACTTTATCTTCAAGTGCCATTTCTTTCTCCTTTTGGAATTATAACTATATATTAACCTTACATTACCATACCACCACATGTCGAGAGGACTTGTCCTGTAACATATGATGACGAATTACTTGCTAAAAAAAGTACAACATTTGCAACATCTTCCGGTTCACCAAACCTTTTGAGAGGAATTAATTCTTTCATTTTTTCTTGTATTTCTTCATCAAGAGCGTCCGTCATTGCGGTTCTTATAAAACCTGGAGCTATAGCATTACAACGAACATTTCTAGAAGCAAGCTCTTTGGCAACCGTCTTACTAAATGAAATAACTCCACCTTTTGAGGCGGCATAATTTGCTTGCCCAGCATTTCCCATTAATCCAATAACTGATGCAATATTAACAATAGATCCCTCTCTTCTTTTGGACATTCCTCTCATTNCTGCTTTGGTGCATAAAAAAACTCCTTTAAGATTTACATCGAGAACTTGGTCCCAATCTTCTTCACTCATTCTTAACAATAAACCATCTTTTGTAATACCAGCATTATTAACCAAAATATCAATTTTTCCAAAATCAGATTCTATTTTTTTAATTCCTTCAATAACGCTGTTGTTGTCAGATACATTTATGGAATAAGATTTAACATTTACTCCAGTATTTTTAACTAATTCTTCAGATTCTCCAAGCCAATCAAGTTGGAGATCGCACAAAGCAATATCAGCACCAGCTTTAGCAAGCTTTAATGCAATNGCTTGGCCTAAACCTCTTGCTGACCCTGTTATAACTGCTACTTTATTATCTAAATCAAACATAATTCTCACCTTTTAATTTCAAATCTCTGAAATGTTACTTATGTTACGAACTTCAATATTCTTGTCAATACGCTTTATTAATCCTGTTAAAACACGTCCAGGTCCACATTCTATTATTTCTTCGGTACCANTCTTACTNAGATTTTTAATTATTTGAACCCATTTNACTGAAGANGTAATNTGTTTNACCATATTTTCTTTCATATCTAAAAAATTGTGTNTATNTCCTGTAACATTAGATAGCACAGGTTTATTCGAATCTGNAAAAACAATTTTTGANATATAATCTTCCATTTTTTTNGCCGCTGAAGTCATNAATGGTGAATGAAATGCGCCAGCAACAGGAAGAGGG
Organism: Kiritimatiellaceae bacterium; assembly: GCA_002712105.1. GTDB lineage: Bacteria > Verrucomicrobiota > Kiritimatiellia > Kiritimatiellales > Pontiellaceae > Pontiella. The sequence continues at coordinate 12,943 of PASA01000009.1, read as the reverse complement.
ATNACTCTTTTAGCTCCAGCATNAATAGANAATATTTTAGCTTTTTCTATTGATNTTATGTNACCAGANAGAACTGTTTGNTGAAGTGAATTATAGTTTGCAATAAAACATCCTGATTCTTTTGTAATTTCTTCTAATATATTAGAATCTAAATTTATTACAGCTATCATAGCACCATTATTAAGTTCACANGCCTCCTGCATAAATCTACCTCTTGCCTCTAAAATTTTTAANGTATCTTCGAATGATACATATTTTGCAGCATTCAAAGCTGTCCATTCACCTAAACTNTGTCCGGCAAAGTAATCTATTTCTAAATCTTTTTGTTGAGCATTTAAAACNTTANAAAATGCNATACTTGAAACAAAAATACCTAGTTGAGCAAAATTAGANAAATTAAGTTTTTCCTGAGGACCATTAAAACAAATCTCTCCTAAATCATAATTTAATATATCATTTGCTTTTTTAAATAAATCNCTTGNTTCAGAATNAGATTCATACAAATCTTTTGCCATACCNACAATTTGAGAACCTTGACCTGGAAAAACTATTGCTCTACTCATATTTCTTTGTCCCATTCAATAACATTTGCACCCCATGTNAAACCGCTTCCAAAAACTGTGAGAACTACATAATCGCCTTTGCTTATAACTTTATTTTTACTTGCTTCATCAATAGCTATTGCTAATGCTGCCGAGGATGTATTAGCATATTTTTCTATATTTGAGAACATTCTGTCTTCAACACCAAGCCTCTTTGCAATTGAATCTATAATTCTTACATTAGCTTGGTGCGGAATAAAACACGAAATATCTTCAACAGATATTTTATTAATACTTAATGTTTCAAGAACTGAGTCGCTCATTCTTATGACAGCATGTTTAAAAACTTCTTTACCTTGCATTTTTACAAAATGTTCTTTTTTATCTATCATTTCATGCGATATAGGATTTTTACTTCCGCCTGCTGGAACCCAAAGTAAATCTGCAAGTGATCCATCAGAATACATTACAGCAGGCATAACGCCTTTTGAATTATTATTAGATTGTAAAATTGCTGCTCCTGCTCCATCACCAAATAGGATTGAAGTTGAGCGATCCTTCCAATCAAGGAACATACTCATTTTCTCGGCTCCAATGACTAATGCAGTTTTTATTGTTCCTGACATAATTTGTGCTCTGGCTACTTCCATTGCATACAAAAATCCTGAACAAGCAGCGCCAATATCATAGCAAAATGCATTGCGTGCTTTAATTTTTTCTTGGACAAAACAAGCAGTGCTTGGAAAAAACATATCGGGAGAAAGAGTTGCTACTATAATCAAATCAATTTCCTTTGGCAAAATTGAAGCATCTTCAATAGCTTTTTTTGCTGCAATTGCAGCAAGATCAGAAGTGGCTTGATCCGATGAACAAATTCTTCTTTCTTTCATCCCCGTCCTACTAAAAATCCATTCATCTGAGGTATCCATTATTTTTGATAAATCATGGTTAGTTATAACTTTATCAGGAACATAGGAGCCAGTACCTATTATTGAAACTGTTTTATTTGAATTCATAAAATAGACTCTATCTTTTAAGATATCTTACTCTATACACTTAAGTTCTGATTCTATCAAATGATTTAAATCATGACTAATTGCTTCTGAAGCAACTCGAATGCCATTAAAGGCAGCTAGATTGTTTGAAGAACCATGACCAATAATAACAATACCATTTGAGCCTAATAAAGGTGCTCCGCCATAATGAGATGGATCCACTTTGTTTTTTACAGTTTTAAAAACACCTTTTGACAACAAATATCCCATAATCCTAAAGAATGTTTTTTTATACAAATCTTTAAGCCAAGATGAAATCATTCCTGCAACAGCCTCAGTAGTTTTTAATAATACATTTCCGACAAATCCATCACAAATTGCAACATCNACTTTACCACCAAATAAATCACGAGCTTCAACATTACCAACAAAATTTAAGTTCAAATTATTAAGTAAATTAAAACTTTTTTTAGTAGTTTCATTTCCCTTTGCTTCTTCTTCCCCAATACTTAATAAGCCAATCCGAGGAGATTGAACACCAAGAATTTCTTTGCAATATATTTTACCCATTACAGCAAACTGTTGAAGCATTTCTGGTGTGCTATCCGTATTAGCTCCAGCATCTAACAAAACAAATGGATCTTTAGATGTTGGCATTACAGTTGCGATTGCAGGCCTATTTACACCTTCTAATGTTCTAAGTTTTAACGTTGCTGCTGCAACAGCAGCTCCAGTATTGCCAGCTGAGAAAATAGCATCCGCTTTACCATCTTTTACCAGATCAATAGCGCGGGAAATTGAGGAGTCTTTTTTCTTTCTAATGGCAGATGCAGGTGCCTCACCCATTTCAACTACTTCTGTTGCGGAAATAATTTCAATACAGTCAGGAACTTCCTTTGATGACTTGTCTAATTCAATCTGAATAAGTTGTTCGTCTCCAACCAAAAAAAGTTTTTCTAAACCATTAATAGTTGTTGCAGCATCTAAAGCCCCTCTAACGATTTCTTTGGGTGCATAATCACCCCCCATTGCGTCAACAGAAATACGCATTGTATTATTCCGATACTTCTACTGAAACAACTTGTCTTCCTTTATAAATACCAGTACTTGGACAAACTCTATGAGGTAAAGCTGGATCTCCAGATGCCGANAATGAGGCTTTATAGACTGGTTTTTTTAAATTTTGAGCCTTTCGACTTCTTTTTTTACTTTTTGATGTTTTTCTTTTTGGTACTGCCATCATACCCTCCTTTTAAAATTACAAATCTAATTTATCTAAAACTGACCATATATTCGAGTTTGATTTAATTTATTTAATAACATTCATTTTTAATTAAACTTTTATAACATTATATACATATGCTTTTAAAGCTATACATACATACAAGAAATGATTTAATATTTAAAATCAATTTTTCTCTAATTTCGCTAATATTATCTATTCATTTTATCTTTATCTAGTGAAAGATTTCGAAGAAAATCGGAAACTTGAAGAGTTGTCGAGAAAAATTCAATACATCTTGTGAATTGTAATTTTATATTTGAAGAAATATTTTCCTTAAAATTAAAAAAATTAACAACTTTTTACAGTTCATCTTTACAATATTATAATAGTCATTATTGTTTACTTAAGGAACAATTATTATGAATTCAAATAATGAAAATATTATCCAAATTTCTGAAGACTGTAAATTAATCGTGCCTGATAATCCTGTAATCCCATTCATAGAAGGTGATGGAGTTGGCCCAGAAGTTACATCATCAATGATCAAGATAGTAAATCATAGCGTTAGTGAGACATATAATAAAAAGAGATCGATAAATTGGCTGGAAGTATTTGCAGGAGAAAAAGCGAATAAAATTTTTAAAAAGGATATCTGGCTGCCTCAAGAAACTTTGGATGCAATAAGTAAATACAAAATTGCGATCAAAGGTCCTTTAATGACACCCACAGGTGGAGGACAACGTAGTTTAAATGTGAGACTTCGTCAAAAATTAGACCTTTATGTTTGCCAAAGGCCAATAAAATGGTTTGAAGGCGTACCTTCTCCAGTTATAACACCTCAAGCAGTAAATATGATTGTCTTTCGCGAAAATTCTGAAGACATTTATTCTGGAATTGAATGGCCACATGACTCAAATGATGTAAAAAAAGTAATCCATTTTTTAAAAAATGAAATGGGTGTTGAAAATATTATTGATTCAGACAATTGTGGTATTGGTATAAAAAATATGTCTTCACTCGGATCGAAAAGATTAATTAAAGCCGCTATTGAGTATGCAATTGAACACGATAGATCTTCTGTAACCGTTGTTCATAAGGGAAATATAATGAAATTTACAGAAGGCGCTTTCCTTAATTGGGGAATAGATTTAATTTTAAAAAAATATCATGGTTTTTTTGATGAAAAAAATAAATGTTACAAATTTAAAAATCCTAACAATGAGAAGGATATAATTTTTAAAGATTGTATTTGTGATGCATTTCTTCAAAACATATTACTAAAACCAAAAGATTATGATGTTATTGCAACAACTAATTTAAACGGTGATTATGTTTCAGATTCATTAGCAGCATGCGTTGGGGGTATTGGAATCTCCCCAGGTGCAAATATTAATTACACAACCGGAGAAGCGGTTTTTGAGGCAACTCACGGAACAGCTCCAGATATTGCTGGGGAAAATATTGTTAATCCAAGTTCATTAATTCTTTCCGCGGAAATGATGTTAAGATACTTAGGGTGGAATGAAGCAGCAAATAATATAATGAATGCAATTGAAAAAGTAATTAAACAAAAAACTGTTACTGCGGATTTTGCATATCAAATGGAAAATGCAACATTATGTTCTTGCTCTGAATTTACTGATTTAATTATTGAAAAAATTTAGTCAAATAAGTTTTTTTGCATTTGCATAATCTCATTAATTCCTTTTTTTGAGACGGATAGCATTTCATCAAGGTGTTTTTCACTAAATGGTTCGGCTTCTGCAGTAGACTGTATTTCAATTATTTTTCCTGAGGAGGTCATTACAAAGTTTGCATCAACTTCAGCAACAGAATCTTCTAAGTAACATAGATCCAAAATTACAACTCCNTTACATATTCCTGCNCTTATTGCAGCAATATCATCNTTAATTGGATTTTCTTTTATAGAGCCGTTTTCAAGTAATTTTTTNATAGCANATTTTAACGCTATAAANGCNCCNCATATNGATGCTGTTCGNGTTCCACCATCGGCTTGAATAACATCACAATCNAAATAAATCTGTCTTCGTCCAAGCTTTTCTAAATCTATTACGGAACGAATAGATCGACCAATNAGTCTTTGAATTTCCATNGTTCTNCCGCCTACTTTTCCCGTGGATGATTCTCTTTTTTTTCTATCAAGAGTTGANCCTGGNANCATNCTATATTCCGCNGTAATCCAACCTCCAGAAACATTTTGATAACGCATCCATGCTGGNANATTTTCATCAATACTTGCTGTACAGATTACNCGAGTATTGCCAATTTCAAAAAGNACTGAACCAGCAGATGATGAAANAAAATTTGGAGTAAAATTTATCTTTCTTAATTCNTCTGGTTTTCTTCCATCNATTCTTTTTTTATTATTATCNACTAANTCNCTCAAATCTATTCCTTTACCTAAATTTACATTCTTNCTCATATTTTACCTTTTATAATTAATCTTCCTGTTAATCATTTAATGAAGTTAACGCATATATTTTTATAAATCAAAAAGTAATTCCATTTGACAACTTAAATTCAAATGATAGTGTATCGAACTTTTCTTATAATAATAGGATAAATAAAATGAAAAGAACTTATAATCCATCTAAATTGAAACGAGCAAGAAAATGTGGTTTTCGAAAACGCATGCAAACTGCAGACGGTAGATCAATTTTAAAACGCAGACGTCAAAAAGGTAGAAAAAATCTTACAGTTGTGTAAATATTCTCTTTATGCTGATTGACAAAAATTCCCATTTTGAAAAATCATTAAATGATTATTCTTTTGGTAAAGACAAAAGAATAACTAAAGCCGAAGACTATAAAAAAACTTTTTCAGAAAATAATAAATACGTTGGGAAATATCTTATTATTTGGGTACGAATTAATAATGAAAAAGTTTTACGATTAGGCATTATCGCGAGTAAAAAAATGCATAATAAAGCAAATAAAAGGAATTTTGCTAAAAGAAGAATTAGAGAAATATTTAGAAAATTAAGACCTTATTTAATTAAAAGTTTCGATTTAGTTATAATTTCAAGAAAATCATTGTTAAACAGTTCAGAGATTGAGATTAAAAAAGAATTAATTGATTTGTTATATAAAGCAAATGTGATAACTGTTAAAAATTATAACGTATTAAAAGATGCTTAGATGAAAAAAATATTAATTTTATTAATTAAATTATACCAAAAAATAATAAGTCCTATTTTTGGAAGAAAATGTCGTTTTTATCCAAGTTGTTCAAATTATGCTATTGAGGCAATTGATCGGCATGGTATCTTTTATGGTTCTTGGTTATCATTTAAACGTTTTGCTTCCTGTCATCCATTTAATGACGGTGGATATGATCCAGTTAAGAAATAGAGATTAAATATTATGAACAAATCAGACTTTTTTATTGTTTTTATTCTTCTTATATTAATGGGTGTTTGGATGTATTTAAGTCCAAGATATATTAGTCCACCTCCCCCCCCAGCAGAAACAACACAAAATGAGCTTTTAATAACTCCNGAATATTCTCAAAAAGATGCGGATATTACTTCAGATATTCTAAATACGACTAATTTAGATTTTTCTGAAAAAATTGTGAGACTTGAAAATGATTTTATTAAGCTAGATGTATCATCTATTAATGGAAGCATTAAANCATCTACTNTGCTANAATANAATTCATCTGACTCTNANGAATTTTCCCCAATTATCTTTGATTTTGAGAATTTNCCAGCNTTAAGCTTAGCTAATACGAAATATAAAAATTTAANTNATTTTGATATTAANAAAATAAATTCAAAACAAATAAGTTTNTCAAAAATAATCGATAATAATTTAAAACTCGAACGTCGTATTACCCTTGGNGATAATTATTTAATTAACATCAAAGATACATACATCAATCAATCAGATTATTTACAAGAACTACCAGCGTTTACGATTTATTCTGGAATTATGGCAAATCCTGAAGATACGCATCAGATGATTGGTGAATCAATTCTTGGTGTTGATTCATACACTCCNGAAGACGGTATTTTTTATTGGGGAAAACCCAATTATATTAACAAAAAAATATTTACAAAAAATAATGACTCTAATTTTATTAATACTATTCCAAAGGATATGATTAATAAGCAAGTTGATTGGGTTTGTGCTAAAAATAAATTTTTTGCGCAGATTATTCATCCTAAAAATTTCCCTGCATCAATGAGAATCGTATGTAATAGAAATGATAAAAAAGAACTCACATCAATAGCTGCTGGTATAGATGTTTCTTCGAGAAATTTGCAAGCAAATGATCAATTGATACTTGAATATGATTATTTTATTGGTCCTAGAGAATTTTACACTCTTAAAGAGTACAAACAATCGTATGAAAAAATTAGAGAGTTTGAAACAATTGGTTTTTGGTCAGGATGGAACTTTATAATGGAACCCATAAGAATTGGATTAAATTCATCCTTGATAAATATTGATAAATTCATACCAGGAGGATATGGAATAGCCATTATCATTTTAACGATCATAATACGTTTAATCTTTCATCCACTTCATAAGAAAAGTACAGATAGCATGAAAAAAATGCAGGAGATTCAACCGTTAATTAAATCATTACAAGAAAAATACAAAAGTGATCCAAAAAAACTGCAACAAGAAACGATGATTTTATATAAGGAAAAAAAAGTTAATCCTATGGGAGGTTGTCTTCCAATGTTTATTCAAATACCTATTTTTATAGCATTGTATACCATTTTAAGAGGTGCAATTGAGCTACGATATGTTGATTTTTTATGGATTAATGATTTAAGTGCACCAGAGAACCTTTTTGCAGGAAAAATACCAATTCCNTTTAATTCAAATGATGCGTTGAATATTCTTCCAATTTTGATGGCAGCATCCATGGTTCTTCAACAAAAAATGACATCTTCTGCAACGGCTATTACTCCTGAGCAAAAACAGCAGCAACAAATAATGATGTTTATGATGCCGGTGATGATGTTATTTTTCTTTTATGATATGCCTTCTGGGCTAGTTTTATATTGGACGGTTAGTAATCTTCTAATGATAGGTCAAACAGGATTAAAAACTCTAATTAAAAGAAAAGCTTAAAAGTTAAATTTTTCTTCTCAAGCTTGATGATAAAATATTTAATTGATCTCTATATTTAGCAACCGTTCTTCTTGATATAAGTATATCTCTTTCTTTTAATAATTCTGATAATCTACTATCAGAGTACGGCTTCTTTTTATCTTCATCAGAAATAATTTCGGATAAAACATTTTTAGCAAATTGATTAGAAATTATTCTTCCAGAAATAGTTGGTACAGCAGGATTAAAGAAATATTTCATTTCAAAAATTCCTCTTGATGTTTTAATATACTTGTCTGATGTTGCTCTGCTAACCGTTGTTTCATGAACATCTAATTTTTCTGCTATCCTTTTCATATTAAGAGGAATTAATTCATCACTATCATTATTAAAAAAACTATATTGAATATGTAAAATTTCTGAAGCAACTTGCTCAACTATTGATAATCTTTGATCAATGCTTTTGATCATCAATTTAGATTTTGATAATTTTTCTCTAATATATTTTTTTGTTTCTTTTGTTACTGATTTATCTTTAAGCATACTTATATATTTTTGACTAATAAAAAGTTTTGGATAAGGTTTTTCATTTGCTTTAACAATCAGATTATCATCATCATCTTTTTCGATATATACTTCAGGTATTATATATTCTGAGTTTTTAGAACTGATTAATTGACCAGGCTTTGGATCAAGTAACTTTATAGCATCTGTAAGTTTTTTAACATCATTCAAAGAAATATTCATATTTTCTGAAATTTTTTCTAATTGATTTTTCCCTAATAAATCCATGTATTTTGACACTAAAATATAAACATCACTATCTTTCATATTTTTATGCTGTAGTTGTATTAATAAGCATTCTTTTAAATTTCTTGCACAAACTCCAAAGGGTTCAAATGATTGAATTAACGTTAAAATTTTACTGAAATCTTCTTCTGGAAAATTTGGTGTATCAAGCAATTCTTCAATATTTAACGTAAGATAACCGTCATCATCAATATTACCAATTATCAACTCGGCGATATTTTTTTCTCGCTCATTTAAATCATGTTCATTCAACTGTTGTAATAAATGGTTTTGTAAAGTTACCGACTCAACTAATGAATCAATCATATATTGGTATTTTTCAGAAAGATCTGACNGAGCTGAATTATTNTTATTATCAACTTCATAAGAACTTATTTCCATATCAAATTGCTCTTGATCAAATGTNCCNGATTCAACTTCTATATTTTCGTCCGNATTATTATTGGACATTTCAAGTGTTGGATTTTCTGTTAATTCCTGTTTAATGAGATTNTGTAAATCCATAATTGGCATTTGCAAGATTTCTAAAGATTGATACAACTGCGGAGCAAGTGAATGCTGCATTTTCATTTCTTGACTAAAACCAATATTAACCATGTNGTTAAATTTATATAAGATTAAAAAAAGAGCAAGTATTCATCATAATTTATAATTAAATTATTTACTCATCTTATCTATCTATATTAAATAACTNTAGGTTTTTTTATGTCATTAAAGATTTGTATATTATCTAGCGGTAGTTCGGGCAATTCAATATATATTGCATCNGACAAAACNAAACTTCTTATTGATGCAGGATTAAATGCAAAGCAAATTACTNTAAGACTTGANAANATNGGTGTGANTTTNNNAGANATTAATGCNATTTGCNTCTCTCATGAACATGGAGATCACACAAAAGCNATAAATNTNATTNACAACAAATANCAAATACCAATTTACACAAANTTTTTGACAAAAAATGCACTAGTAAAAAATGAAAANTTCGAAAAAATAAANTTTAAAATNTTTGAAACNGGNTCAATNTTTANGNTTGGCGANTTNTCNATTGAATCATTTATTGTACCCCATGACGCGGAAGAANCTGTTGGTTTTAGAATTTCAAATGATACNAAANCAATAGGAATTNTNACNGATGTCGGAATNNCNACACCGCTNATNATTGAAAANTTAAAAAAATGTAACTTATTANTTATTGAAGCTAACTATGATGAAGATTTACTTACNGATGCNCAACGACCTTATAANCTTAAACAAAGAATNAGAGGAAAACTTGGTCANTTATCNAATATTGATGCAGCAANATTAATTACGGCNTGTCATAATAATTCACTTAAAGAAGTGGTATTAGCNCANCTAAGTTCAGATTGTAACACNCCNCAAACCGCCATAAATACAGTNANATCTCAACTAAATNTGGATAATATCAAAGATGTNAATATTTCTGTTTCTNNATCTTCTAAACCAACATCTNTNTTTNAAGTNTAATTAAAATCTGTATATAAAACTTCCACTTANAGTATATTCATTAACAGATGANCCTTTNAGATAATCNAAATCAAAACTAAAATTTGAATTATAGCTACTTAAGTCCCAAAAATTTAATCCAATTCCTGTTTTTAACAAATTCTCATCTTGCGAGAGCAGATAGGCCTCCAAAATGTTTGTATCACCTTCGAGGGTATATTTCTCAGCATCGAAAGTAGGGTTAAATTCATGAAGCCACGAAATTCTTATCTCGGGTTGAAAAATTATTTTCGATTGTAAATTTTCTATTAATTCTATCCATAGAAATTTTGAACCAATCTCAAGTTTTGATGAGCGTTGTTTGTAGTCCGAAAAATTCTTATCAACTAACCCTTGAACAGAAGAAGAATCTGTATATCCATCTCTACTATATGAGCTTGATAAAAAAGAAATTTCAGGAGTTATAAATAATTTATCATAAAAATTCATATTCAAACCTGAGCTTACTGATAACGATACATTATTAGAATCAAATGATGAGTTATATTCTGTTTCAGCTGGTCCATTATTATCTGCATTATTTGATGAATAATTTAATGATGTATCAAAATATATAGAATCCGATATTAAAGACCAATAAGTTCCCAAATGAAAAGAATCGATTTGACTATCATTATTTCCNAANCCAGATAAATCAGTGTCAGAAAATCCGGTATATACTCCAAACAANGAATTNTTATTTTTTCTATCAAGTCCTAAAACCATACCNCTNACAGTGGAGTCATATCCTTGAATTTCATNGACACTATCTCNNGAAATATTAGAAAGAAAAACTTTTCCCCAAGATTGAAAATTTTCGGGTATCTTATTCTCAAGATTTATTTTTGGNGTGACTTCGTTAAGCCAATTAACAAANCTATTATATCCTTTACCTTTNCCAACATATCCTGATGTAAAAGGTTTTCTTACAGGAATAATATTTTCATNNNTNTCGTTGTTTTCAAATCTTTCATTAATTTCCCACATATTGGATTCAAATTGTCTGCTCGGTTTTATTTTTCTTTCCGCATTTTTTAATGAATCTCTTATTCCAGCATTATTATTCCAAAATTTAATATCTTCAAGCCAGCCATTCGGCCCACGAGGAGAAATCCTATTACCAAGAAATTGATTTTCTCGGTACGTTTTTATGCGGTCACTTATTTGACCTAAAACGATGGATTGAATACCAATGGACGTTTGGGCGACTTCCGGTGTACGTAAATATGTATCAGTTAATCCAACGCGTAAATCATCCGCATTATCATATTGATTTTGAATAAATGATCTTAGCTCTTCACTTGAGTCAAGTTGTGGCTGGAGAACATTAGCAACAACAAGTAAATCTCCGCTCGCTCCAAGAATTTCATTCAGCTGTCCAATCCCGTAGGTAGCATATAATCTATCGAAAAGACCATCGGTTACGACATTAAATCCATTAATATCATAAAGCCACTGCGTATTTCCTACCAAGGTTATATCATCTACGCTTAAATTGTTTGTCAGAGAGCCTGTATTAACCATAGCCAATAGAAAATCATTTGTTCCATTTAGACTCGAGAAATCTGAGAACGGACTGACTTCCGAATTAACAAACGTCCATTTTGTTCCTTCTGCTAATGTTAAATTATCTACGAATAAAAGCCCTGTTCCGAAGGTGAGATCTCCTTCGTTATTACTAATTCCTAAGCCATAGGTTGATTGAATTTGATTGCCCGCCTGAGTAGTTAGATTTGTAGAAATAATAGCATTCATACCTAAATCTAGGGATGTATTAAGAGGAAGAATGTCGTTTTCAAATACAACTCTATTAATCGCATTACTTTCCACTTTTATTAATCCTACATTAGCTGACGAATCTATATAGACAGTATCTTCTCCATAAGCATCACTTGTAAATGTTAGTTGATCAATGGTTCCGCCATTAATGTTAATCTCGTTATATGTTGATCCTGATAAGACAATATTAGAAATTGAACCGCCGTAAATATTAGCTCTCGTTGTTCTATTTGAACCATCAAAAGTAGGATCTACTGTTGGAGTGTAATCATCATAATTTGATATATACTCAATGGTTTCAAATGTACCGTTGCTAATCGTATTTACTGAATCGTAATATCTGTTCTCAACCCTTAATCCAACACCAATAAAATTACCATCATTAATAGTTAAATTAGAATCTTGAACATGAACACCCGCACCCACTAGATCAAATATTCCATTTGTTACGCCAGCTGTTCCACCTGAAAAGGTTCCACCATTAATAATTACATCAGCATAATCAATAAATACTCCGCTTCCTCCTTGAGCATTAATTAGTCCATCAGATAAGTTTGTCACTACTCCGCCAGCACCCCCCACAAATGTACCGTCGTTAATAACAATTGTATCATCTTGCGTCGCGCCAAAATAAAGCAAAGGTGTAGACTGGTCTAACCGAGTAAACCGAAATCCATGGCCTCCATGTGCGCCTGGAATATTTAGAAACGTTTGCTCATATATGGAAGGAGTTGCCTCAGAAAAGATAGATACTGATCCTCCGCTACCCCCAGTAAATGTTCCTGAATTAATCGTTATAGTAGACGGACTAAAATCACCTGAAAATGATAAATCCCCTCGTTCAATATTGACTCCATTTCCCGTCAAGGTGCAGGGGACGCTAAACTGCCGCTGATTATCTAGGTCACTATTTCGTCTAAGAACATCAGGAACGAGTCATGAGCCTCGGCCGTAATAATTAGCCTATGCAGGTCGCAAAATGAGCATAAAAAACTGGCA
>PASA01000008.1 GCA_002712105.1 Kiritimatiellaceae bacterium | reverse complement strand
AAAAAAGATAATAAAATTCTAAAAAATCAGTTACGAAAACTAAATCCAAATGCTGAAATATCTGAATGCAGACACGAAGCAAAATATCTCAAAGAAATTTTTGGAGACGATCAATTCGGTTTAGAAAAATTACAAGGAATGAATATTGTATCTTTGTCAGCGATAGCTGTTCCTGAAAGTTTTGAAAATGCTTTAAAATCATTTGGCGCAAATATTATTCATAATTATAGATTTGCTGATCATCATCGTTATTCTCAACAGGAAATAATAAATATTATTAATCATGCTGTAAAATTAGGTGCAGACGCTATAGTTACAACAGAGAAGGATGCAGTAAGATTTCCCTTTATAGAAAGAATAGATATACCTCTTTTATATATGAGAGTTGAAATAGAAATGATAACAGGAGAGGAAGAATTTATCTCTTGGATTGATAGGATATGTTTTAAAAGTTCCAAAATAAACTAACAGTGGAAATCTTGTAAAGCTTTGACATTCCATTCAGAACTATTAATTGTTTTTATTGCCTTAATTGTAGCTTTTGCACCAGAACAAGTTGTAACAATTGGCAATCCTCTTAAAATTGCTTCTGATCTAATTTTGACTTCATCTACTCTAGCTACAGGGCCACTTGGTGTGTTTATTAAAAGATTAACTTCATTATTTTTCATCAAATCAATAACATTAATACCATCTTCTGATAATTTATTGGTCATTTTTACTTTGAGATTATTATCTTCTAATACTTTTGCAGTTCCGGACGTTGCAATTAGATTAAAACCCATTTCATTTAGTTCTTTTCCAATTTGACCAATCCAATTTTTATCTCGATCTTTAGCGCTTAAAAATACATTACCTGTCTTAGGCAATACTTGTCCAGCAGCTATCTCAGCTTTCCAAAATGCAATTTCAAAACTTTTATCAATCCCCATAACCTCACCTGTAGATTTCATTTCTGGACCAAGGATTGGATCAACACCGGCAAATCTATTAAAGGGAAAAACTGCTTCTTTAATAGAGTACCATCTAATATCAGGTTTATAATTCAAAAGTCCAAGATCTTTAATTTTTTTACCCATTATAATTTTTGTGGCTAAATTAGCTAAAGGAATATTTGTAGCTTTTGATACAAAAGGAACAGTCCGAGATGCTCTTGGGTTTACTTCAATTATGTAAAAATCGTCGTCTTTAACCGCAATTTGAGCATTCATTAATCCTTTAACGTTAAGTTGAATAGCAATACTAGCACATGCATTTTCAATATTTTTTATAATATCATCTTTTAAAGTAAATGTCGGAATAGAGCATGCGCTATCTCCTGAATGAATACCTGCTTCTTCAATATGTTCCATTATTCCGCCAATATAAACATTTTCTCCATCACACAACAAATCGACGTCAATTTCAGTCGCGTTTTCTAAAAAGCGATCTATCAATACAGGATGATTTGGACTAGCTTCAAATGCCGCATTAACAAAAGGCTCTAAATCTTCTTCTTCGTATGCGACCATCATTGCTCTTCCTCCTAAAACAAATGAAGGTCTAATCATAATAGGAAATGATATCCTTTTAGCTATAGTTTTTGCTTCATCTAAGGACTTAGCAGTGGATGACTCAGGTTGCTTTAGATTTAAATTATTGAGTAGTTGACGAAAAAGCTCTCTATCTTCCGCTTTTGCAATATTCTCAGGCGATGTGCCTAATATTGAAACCCCTGCTTCCAATAATTTGTCAGCTAAGTTTAATGGCGTTTGTCCACCCATTTGTACTATTATACCAATCGGTTCCTCTGCTTCATAAATGTTCATAACATCTTCAAATGTTAAAGGTTCAAAGTATAGTTTGTCTGATGTGTCATAGTCGGTTGATACAGTTTCAGGATTTGAATTTACCATTATAGCTTCATACCCCATTTCCTGAAGCGCTTTAACAGTATGAACACATGAATAGTCAAACTCAATACCTTGTCCTATACGGTTTGGACCTGAACCTAAAACTAAAACACTGTCTTTATTAGACTTTTTAATTTCGGTTTTTGAAGCATAACATGAATAATAGTAGGGGGTTAATGCTTCAAATTCACCTGCACAGGTATCAACTAAACTGTAGACCGGGTTAACGTTAAACGATTTTCTTATTTTTCTTACATCAATTCCTTTAATATTTCTTAATTGTCCAATCTGTTCATCAGAAAATCCATTTCTTTTCGCTTTTAAAAGTAATTCTTTATCCATATCAGTTGATTTAATTAACTCATCTTCAATTTCAACTATTTGTAAAATTTGGTCAATAAACCAAATATCTAGTTTCGTCATTTTATGAACCTTTTCAATTGAATAACCCTTCTTTAAGGCTACTTTAATGGCTATCGTTCGTTCAGTACATGTTGTATTTAAATAGTCGTCTAATTTTTTAGTATTAATTTTTTTTTCAGCTTTTAAGTCTAAACCATCAACACCTATTTCTAATGAACGAAAAGCTTTTTGAAGTGATTCTTTAAAGTTTCTTCCAATGGCCATGGTTTCTCCAACTGATTTCATACTTACTCCTAATCGATGGTCGGCAGAGGGAAATTTTTCAAAAGTAAAACGAGGTAATTTTGTTACCACATAATCTATTGATGGCTCAAAGCATGATGGAGTTTCTTTTGTTATATCATTAGGTAATTCGTCTAATGTGTAGCCTGTAGCAAGCTTAGCTGCTAATTTTGCAATTGGAAATCCGGTTGCTTTTGATGCTAAGGCTGAAGATCTAGATACACGAGGATTCATCTCAATAACTGCAAGTCTTCCTGTTTCTGGATGAATGCAAAATTGAACATTAGAACCTCCTGTTTCAACTCCAATAAATCTGAGAATTTTTAAAGATGCGTCTCGCATGATTTGATATTCTTTATCAGTTAAGGTTTGGGCTGGTGCCACTGTTATACTATCCCCTGTGTGTATTCCCATTGGATCCATATTTTCTATTGCACAAATAATTACAGCATTATCATTTTTATCTCTCATTACCTCCATTTCAAATTCTTTCCAACCAAAAACTGATTCTTCTAATAAAACCTCTGTTGTTAAACTAGCTTTTAGTCCGCCTTCAGCGATCTGTAGAAGCTCTTCCATATTTTTGGCAATCCCACCACCTGTTCCACCAAGTGTGAATGATGGTCTAACAATTATTGGGAAGTCTAATTTAATTTCTGCAACTTCTTTAGCTTCTTTTAAATTATGCACTTCGTAACTTTTAAGTGTTTCAATTCCAGCCTCTTTCATTGTTTTTTTGAATAAATCTCTTTCTTCACCACGTAATATGGCATCGTATTTTGCTCCAATCATTTCGACGTTGTATTTTTCTAAAATACCTTTTTCAACTAACTTCATTGCAGTATTCAAAGCCGTTTGTCCTCCAAGAGTCGGCAGAATAGCATCAGGTTTTTCTTTAATAATAATTTTTTCAACAGATTCAACTGTAATAGGTTCAATATATGTTCTATCTGCTGTTGCTGGATCAGTCATTATTGTTGCTGGGTTACTGTTGATTAATGATATTTTATATCCTTCTTCACGTAATGCTTTACAAGCTTGCGTTCCAGAATAATCAAATTCGCAAGCTTGACCTATCACAATTGGTCCTGATCCAATTATTAATATATGTTCTATATCATCTCTTTTTGGCATATATAACTACTCCCACTCAATAGTAGAGGGTGGTTTTGAACTAATGTCATAACAAACTCGATTAACTCCTCTTACTTCATTAATAATCCTATTAGAAATCTTATCCATAACATCATATGGTAATTTGAACCAATCTGCAGTCATCCCATCTAAACTCTCTACTGCTCGTACTGTAATTACATTATCATATGTTCTATCATCACCCATAACTCCAACTGAACGAATGGGAAGTAATACAGCAAAATATTGCCATACATCTAAATGATTAGACATATCAAGTATTTCTTCCCTGACAATTAAATCAGCTTTTTGAAGAATATGAATTCTTTCACTTGTGATATCTCCAATAATTCTTACGGCTAATCCGGGTCCTGGAAATGGCTGTCTATTTACAACATAATCAGGTAAATTTAACTCTTTTCCAACTAAACGAACTTCATCTTTAAATAATTCTCTAAGTGGTTCAATAAGTTTAAATTTAAGATCTTCGGGAAGACCACCTACATTATGATGACTTTTAATGGTTGCAGATGGACCGCCAATAGGAGAGATTGATTCTATTACGTCTGGATATAGAGTGCCTTGTGCTAAAAAAGAAACAGATTTACTCAGCTCTCGAGCTTTTTTGGAAAAAACATCAATAAAAGTTGATCCAATGATTTTTCTTTTCTTTTCAGGATCACTTACGCCATTTAATTTATTCAAAAATAGATTTCCTGCATCAATTATATGAAGATCAATTCCAAATGCATTTCCAAAAAGTTCTTTAATTTCGTCAGTTTCATTCAATCTCATTAGTCCATTATCAACATATACACAATGAAGTTGATTTCCAATAGCCTTGTGTAGAATAGCAGCTACAACAGATGAATCTACTCCTCCAGATAATCCTAAAATTACATGTTCCTCTTTTACATATTCTTTAATTGATTTGATTGAGGATTCTACAAACTTTGACATCTCCCAGTCCTCAACACATTTACAAATATTTAAAGCAAAATTCATTAATATTTTTTTTCCTTCTGGTGTGTGCACAACTTCTGGATGAAATTGAACACCATAAATATTTAATTTAGTATTTTGTATGGCTGCAATAGGACAATTATCTGATTCAGCTATTAATTCAAATCCCTCAGGAATTTTTGTAACTTTATCGCCATGACTCATCCAAACTTTTGAAGGATTAGATATATTTTTGAATAAAAGTGAATCTTTTGTTATTCGCATTAAAGCTTTACCATATTCATGTTTTTTTCCAGTTTTTACATTAGAATTAAATTTTTGAGCTGTAAGTTGAAGGCCGTAACAGATTCCTAAAATTGGAATGCCAAGGTCAAAAATTTTATTACTACAATGGGGAGAATTGGTTTCGTTCACACTACAAGGACCGCCAGATAAAATAATTCCTTTAGGATTTCTTTTTTTTAGTTCATCAGGATCTATGTCAAATCTAAGAATTTCGCAATAAATATTACCTTCACGAATTCGTCGAGCAATCAATTGTGTAACTTGCGATCCAAAATCTAGTATTGCAATCCAATTTGAAGCATCCATTATTTATAATCCTCAATTAAATCAATGAATTCTTCAAAGAGATAATAGGGATCTCTAGGTCCCGGTGCTGCTTCTGGATGATATTGAACACAAAAAAGTGGTTGGTGTTTATGTTTAATTCCTGCAACAGTATTATCATTAAGGTTAAGATGGGTTATCTCAAGATTTTTTTTGTTAATTGAGTTAGCATCAATACAAAATCCATGGTTATGCGATGCTATTTCAACTTTAGATGTTCTAAGATCCTGAATAGGCTGATTACCTCCTCTATGACCAAATTTTAATTTAAAGCTGTCAGCCCCTAAAGCTAAGCTAAGCATTTGATGTCCAAAACAAATACCAAAAAGAGGAATTTTAGTTAAGATTAAATCTTTTACTAATTCAGTAATTTTATTTGCTCCTGCAGGATCTCCTGGACCATTTGAGATAAAAATTCCTTGAGGATTAATTTTTAAAATTTCTTCAATTTTAGTGGAACTTGGAAATACTGTTATATCACACCCTAATTTTTGGAGAATTCTAAGTTGGTTAAGTTTTATTCCACAATCTATAACTGCAACATTATATTTTTTTTGATNATGAGTTGATGNCCATTTNTAGGATTTATCAGTTGAAACAGTNCTAGCNAAATCAATTCCATTNAGGCCTNTTGNTGATTTGGCTTTTTGAATTAATTCATCCACATNATNATTTTCAGTTGATATNANACATTTCATTGCACCTTTATCTCTTATGTGAAGNGTTATTGCTCGAGTATCTATTTCATGTATTCCAATTTTATTATATTCTTCGAGATATTCAGCTAATGACTTTTTTGCTCTCCAGTTATTATAAATTCTAGAGTATTCACTGACTATTAATCCGGATGCAAAAATAGATCTTGATTCGCAGTCTTCGTCATTAACTCCATAATTTCCAATTAGGGGATATGTCATTGTTACTATTTGACCACAATAAGAGGGATCTGTGAGAATTTCTTGATAGCCAGTCATTGATGTATTAAAAACTATTTCTCCGAAAGCTTCACCTGAACCAGCAAATTTTTTTCCTTGAAAGATAGTACCATCTTCTAATGCAATTATTGCTTTAGACATTTTGAAACCTCATATTAATATTTATAAATTATTATATACACTTATAATCTACATCGTATAGTGATCTTTCAATATTTTAAATCTAATATTTGATTTAAGTTATTTTTTTAATTAAAAGTGGATAAAATACTAAACTTGACCTAACTCGATTCACGTCATAGACTACGCAACTTTTAATAATATTTATACTTGGAGATTTTTATAATGACTGAAGAAAATTCAAATGAAGTTTTAGCAATAGATTACACTCATGTTTTATTAATCGATCTAGACTATGTTGGGGTAAATTTAAGAAATGTAGAGTTTGAAGCAATGCAAAAAGGATTAAATCCTAAAGGGGTCGAGTTAAATAAAGCTACTTTTACAAAATCTTCTATGAGTCCAAACTATAGATTTACTATTAAAGAAATTTTAACATCATTAGGAAAGAAAGCAGATGCAATAGAAAAAGCTGTAAGTGAAGTAAAAAAATCTGTTAATGAATTTTTTGAAAATACTAAAGAATTAAATAATGGTATTATTGATTTAATTGATTCAGCAAAAAAAAGAAACGTTGATGTAAAATTTTATAGTACTATGGATAAATCATCAGTAGATAAATTATTAANTAACTTAGGTTTAAATAATTATAATCTAGATGTTATAATTCCTAATGAAATAAATGATATTTTTCCAAAAGCTGATGATTGGTTAAAAATGCTTAAACAAGCTAATATTGAAGACAAAACTATTGTTGCATTTGTTTCCTCACAGCTAGCTTGTAAAGGAGCTTTAACTGCCGGAGCATCATGCGTTGTAGTGCCAGACGAGTTTACTGAATTTCAAGATTTTAGCGGGTCAAAATTTATATTAGATAAATTGAGCGATGAAAATCCTGATCTAATTTTAGATCATACATTAAGAATGTGATTAATGTTAGCTTTTGCCTTTTAAAATTTAATGAACAAAAAAAAATATTCTGTAAATAATCTATTAGATATTATTCGTAAATTGCGTTCCTCTGATGGGTGTCCTTGGGATCAAATACAAACTTCTGATTCAATTAAAATGTGTGTCATTGAAGAGGCATATGAAGTCTTAGACGCTATCAATTGCAATAATAAAAATAATCTAAAAGAAGAGCTTGGTGATCTATTGTTACAAGTTATTTTTCATTCACAAATTAATGCTGAAGAAAATAATTTTAATTTTGATGATGTTGTTAACGGTATTTGTAATAAATTAATAAGAAGACACCCTCATGTTTTTGGACTTGAAAAAATTGATAATGTAGATGATGTACTAAAAAAATGGGAAGAAATTAAGAAGGAAGAAAAAAATATTTTAGGANAGGAAATACTTCCATTTGAAAATATTTCCATAGATTTACCNTCTTTATTTTATTCATTTAAAGTTCAAAAAGAAGCATCAAAAATAGGTTTTGATTGGAGTTGTAGTTCAGAAATTATAAATAAATTAAACGAAGAAATAAATGAGTTACAAGAAGCTATAAATTCTGATGAATTAGACAAAATTAAAGACGAGATTGGTGATGTTATATTCACAATTGTTAATTTATCTAGATCTTATAATTTAAATCCTGAAGAAATTTTAATTGAAAATAATGAAAAATTTAAAAAAAGATATATAAAGATGGTAGATTTAATTAACGATTGTGAAGAGGATATCTCCAAATTTAATAGTGATGACTTTGATGTTTTTTGGAAAAAATCAAAGAAATATTTCGAAAATAATAATTAGTTTCTATGCATTAATATAGTTGCATCCATATATGTCTTTGATAAATTTTAATAAATTGAGTATATAGTTACTGAAAGTGAGTATTTAAAATGCTAAGAATTACAAGATTAACAGATTATGGATTTGTTTTATTAGGTCATATTGCAGGTTGTGATCAAAACGAACTTCATAATAGTAAAGATTTATCGAGTTTTCTAAGCATTCCATTACCCACTGTAAGTAAAGTTTTAAAATCATTAGTACAAGCAGGTCTTCTAGACTCACATCAAGGAAGTCAGGGCGGTTATAAATTAAGTAAATCATCAGATGATATATCAGCAGCAGATATAATTGAAATATTAGAAGGCCCAGTTAGCCTTACAGCATGTTGTGTTGAAAATGGTTGTGATTTAAATTGTTCCGTAAGTAAAAGCTGGCAAGAAGTGAATACAATTATAGTAAANAAGCTAAAATCAGTATCNTTAACTGATATGTTAAAAAGTAAATAATTGGATTAAGTTTATGAAAATAGAAGACGAAAAATCATTTGATGATTTANCANACAAAGATTANAAGTACGGATTTGTTACTGAAATCGAATCTGAATCTTTGCCACCAGGNNTAAGTGAAGAAATTGTTGTNGAAATTTCTAAAAGAAAAAATGAACCATCTTGGCTAACGGAATGGAGANTNAAGGCATATAATGAGTGGAAAAAAATGGAAACTCCTCAATGGGCAAAAGTTGATTTTCCAGAAATTGATTACCAATCATTAATATATTATTCTGCGCCAAAGCAAAAAATCGATGCACCCAAAAGTTTAGATGAAGTCGACCCAGAGTTGCTAGAAACATATGAAAAACTTGGTATTCCTCTAAAAGAACAAGAGATGTTAGCAGGTGTTGTAGCTGTAGATGCCGTATTTGATTCTGTTTCTGTAGCAACAACATTTAAAGGAAAATTGGAAGAAATGGGAATAATTTTTTGTTCCTTTTCAGAAGCAGTCAAAGATCATCCAGAACTAGTTAAAAAATATCTTGGAACGGTTATACCGATAAAAGATAATTATTATGCTGCGCTTAATTCTGCTGTATTTTCAGANGGCTCTTTTTGTTATATTCCTAAAGGNGTTAAGTGTCCAATGGANTTATCTACNTATTTTAGAATTAATGCNGCTAATACAGGACANTTTGAAAGAACTTTNGTNATTGCTGATGAAAAATCNTATGTNAGTTATCTNGAGGGATGNACGGCNCCNCANCGTGACGAAAANCAATTACATGCNGCTTGTGTAGAATTNGTTGCTTTAGAGGATGCTCAAATTAAGTATTCAACAGTNCAAAATTGGTANCCAGGGGATAAAAATGGTAAAGGTGGNATATATAATTTTGTAACNAAAAGNGGTCATTGTAGAGGCGACCGTTCNAAAATTTCATGGACTCAAGTTGAAACAGGTTCAGCTATTACATGGAAATATCCAAGTTGTATTCTTAAAGGNGATGATTCNATCGGTGAATTNTATTCTGTTGCGGTAACNAATAATATGCANCAAGCTGATACTGGAACNAANATGATTCATTTAGGAAANAATACTAAAAGTACAATTATTAGTAAGGGAATNTCTGCNGGAAAGGCGCATAATAGTTACAGAGGACTCGTTCGAATTTCNCCAAAAGCTGAAAATGCAAGAAATTTTTCNCAATGTGATTCAATGTTAATTGGTGATAAATGTGGTGCTCATACNTTTCCATATATAGANGTGANTAATCCNAGTGCNCAAGTTGAGCATGAAGCNACAACAACNAAAATTGGTGAAGATCAAATTTTTTATTGNAANCAAAGAGGTTTGGATACAGAAGANGCAATAAGTTTAATTGTTAATGGGTTTTGTAAAGAAGTTTTTAGAGAATTACCAATGGAATTTGCTGTTGAAGCTCAGAAATTATTAGGCATTAGTCTTGAAGGCTCCGTTGGATAATTAAAATGNNGAGGAGAAAATAATGTCGCTGTTAAATATTAATNATTTACACGCTTCAGTTGAAGAAAACGAAATTCTAAAAGGAATAAATCTAACAATTAATCCTGGAGAAGTTCACGCTATAATGGGTCCAAATGGATCTGGAAAAAGTACATTATCTAATGTTCTTGCAGGAAACGAATCATACGAAGTATCTCAAGGTGAAATAATTTATAATAATAAAGACTTAACTGAATTAGATGCTCATGAAAGAGCTCGCGAAGGTATGTTTCTTGCNTTTCAATATCCAGTTGAAATAACTGGCATAAGTAACATGTATTTTCTAAAAGCTGCTGTTAATGCCATCAGAGTTCATCAAGGAAAAAGTGAACTTGATGCTATGGAATTTATTGAGTTAATTGATCAAAAAAAACAGTTAGTAAAAATCAAAGATGACTTACTCGAGAGAGCAGTTAACTCGGGTTTTTCTGGTGGCGAAAAGAAAAGAAATGAAATTTTTCAAATGGCTATGTTAGAACCAAAAATGGCTATATTAGATGAGACGGATTCAGGTTTAGATATTGATGCTCTAAAAATTGTTGCAGATGGAGTGAATGCATTAAGATCATCCGATAGAGGATTTCTAGTAATTACTCATTACCAAAGACTATTGGATTATATTATTCCAGATTTTGTTCATGTTCTTGTTGATGGAAAAATTGTTAAATCTGGTGGAAAAGAATTAGCTTTAGAATTAGAAGAAAATGGCTATGTAGCATTTGAAGAAATGGTTTAACATGAGTATTCAAGAACAAGCCTTAAAAGAGTTTAATTCTGTTGGATATCCAACAGTTAAGAGTGAATCATGGAGATTTACTGATATTTCAAGATTAAAGAATTATACCTTTGATGGTTTATGGAAAGAATCAAATATTTCTTATGAACCTTTCGATGATATTTACATGATTTTTGAAAATGGTAAATTATCACTTGAAAAGTCTAACCTAGATTCATTACCAGATGGTTTAACGCTAAAATCAATTAATGATTTTAAAGAATTAAAGCTTGATTCATTAAAAAGTGAAAAAAACGGCATTATAAATTTAAATACAGCAAATTTTAATGACGGATATTATCTAAAAGTTGAAGATAATATTTCAATTAATTGTCCTATTCATATTATTTATCTTACTGATTCACATAACTTTTCAAATTGTTTACGAAATTTTGTTGAAGTTGGTAATAATTCAAAAGTAACTATAATAGAAGAATATTTAGGTAATGATGATNTTATCTATATTACTAATTCAATTACTGAAGTATATGGTGGAGATAACAGCAATATTGATCATTATAAATACCAACACGAAAGCAATCAATCATTTCATTTTCAAACTATTGAAGTAACCATTGGATCGAATTCAATTTTTTATAATCATTCAATTTCTTTAGGTTGTGANCTTGGAAGGAATGATATNAGAGGTATNCTNNAAGGAGATAANAGCGAAATTNTTTGTAATGGTCTTTATTTACTTAAAGATAGCCAATTATTTGATACACATCTTTTTATGGATCATGCAGTTCCAAATTGTAANAGTCATGAGCTTTATAAAGGAATTCTNGCTGANANGNCTAAAGGNGTATTTTGCGGNAGAATTTTGGTTCAACCAGATGCACAGCAAACTGATGCAATACAATCAAATGCTAATTTATTGTTAAGNAGAGCTGCNAAAGTCAATACNATGCCTCAATTAGAAATTTATGCAGATGATGTAAAATGNACTCATGGTGCTACNATTGGNGANATTGATGAAAAGGCTTTNTTTTANATGAAAANTCGAGGNTTAGATGAATTAACNGCTAATTCNTTANTAACNTTTGCNTTTGCTAACGAAGTTGTTGATGAAATTAGTTTTAAGCCAATGAANATAAAAATTGAACGCGCAATTGAAAGCTGGNTAAAAAAGGTTTTATAAGTGNNTAATGANAAANATCTCAATNTAGATGAAATTAGAAATAATTTTCCAATTTTTAAAAGGCAGGTNAATNGTAAATCATTATGTTATTTAGACAGNGGAGCTTCATCACAACAACCTAATTGTGTTATAGANTCTGTATGNAATCTTCACAAAAACCAATACTCNAATATTCATNGAGGNGTTCATGTANTGAGNATGGAATCGACNACTCTCTATGAAGAATCACGNGAAAAAGTNAAAAATTTTATTAATGCAGATTCNTCNAAAGAAATTATATTTACTCGTGGAGCAACTGAATCNATAAACCTNGTTGCCCANTCTCAAGTAAGAGTTAATNTAAAAGAGGGTGATGANGTATTGATTTCACACATGGAACACCACTCTAATATTGTACCNTGGCAANTTGTNTGNAATGANNCNAAAGCATCNTTAAANGTAATTCCAATAANTGATAAAGGTGANCTTGATTTAGACCANTTTAATTCACTAATAAACGAAAANACAAAAATGGTTGCATTAACTCATATTTCTAATGCATTAGGAACNGTCAACCCTATTAAGAAAATTATTGAAATTTCTCATAAGAATGGTTCNTTAGTTCTTATCGATGGTGCACAAGGAGCACCTCATTCAATTGTTGANGTTCAAGATCTTGANGTAGATTTTTATGTNTTTTCTGGTCANAAATTATATGGACCAACAGGAATTGGAATTCTTTANGGNAAAAAACANTTATTNGAAAAAATGCCTCCTTACCANGGTGGNGGNGATATGATTNTATCAGTTCGTTTTGANNAGACNNAATACAANGATTTACCNTNTAAGTTTGANGCAGGAACNCCAAATATTTCAGGNGCAGTTGGATTAGGNAAAGCAATAGATTTTATAAATGAAGTTGGANTGGCTAAAATTATTGAACATGAAGACAATCTTCTTGANTATGCTNTCAAGGAATTANAAGAGATTAAGGANGTTAAAATTATAGGTAATGCTGATAAAAAAGCGGCTCTNGTTTCTTTTATTATAGATGGAATTCATCCTCATGACATAGGTCAATTTTTTGATCAAGANGGNATAGCAATAAGAGCAGGACATCATTGTGCACAACCNGTNATGGAACGATATGGAATACCTGCAACAGNAAGGGCTTCNTTTGGAATGTATAATANTTTTTCAGATGTNGATCGGTTAATTAATTCAATTAAAAATGTGATTAGGATATTNAANTAAATGAGTGATTTAAGAGAACTTTATCAGCAAGTGATTTTAGACCATAATAAAAGNCCAAGGAATTATGGAAAAATTGANAATCCAGATGCTTTTGCTCATGGAAATAATCCATTNTGTGGTGATACCATAGATATATATCTTAAAATTGATAATAATATTATAACAGATGTNAAGTTTGAGGGNGCGGGATGCGCNATCTGNACATCTTCGGCATCNATGATGACAGAAGCATTAANAGGAAANTCTGAAAAAGATGCNGAATCTTTATTTGATTTATTTCATAAAGTTNTNACAGAAGANGAAATTACAGANNTAAGTAAATTAGGAAAATTNGCTGTATTAGNNGGAGTAAANGATTANCCAGTNAGAGTAAAATGTGCAACNTTAGCATGGCATACTTTNCATGCAGCATTGAAAAAAAATAANCTAGANGTATCCACAGAATAGGAGANAATATGTTTGGTGGGAANAAAAAAGAAAAACAATCNCTTCAAGANTCAAATGAAGAGCTTTTTTTATCAGTTGTTAAAAATTTAAGAATGGTATTCGATCCAGAAATTCCAGTTAATATATATGATTTAGGCTTAATTTATAACCTTGAAATTGATGCTGAAAATACTGTTTATGTAACCATGACATTAACGGCNCCAAACTGTCCTGAAGCAGAAACTATTCCAGGTAGAATTCANCAAGCCGTTCAAGATGCAGATGGTGTTGAAGATGTTGATATTNATTTAGTTTTTGATCCNCCATGGACTCGAGAGNGNATGTCTACAGCAGCTCTTTTAGCGCTTGGATTAATTTAATTTNTATGCTTAGTGAAAATATAATTTTAAAAGAGTTAAGTAAGATAATAGATCCTGATTTTAATAGAGATATTGTATCATTAGGATTTATNAANAATTTATCAATTGACGNTGGTAATGTATCATTTTCAATTGAGTTAACAACNCCTGCATGTCCTTATAANCCGATTTTTAAAAAACAGGCAACTGATTTAATTTTAAATATTNAAGANGTTGATNATGTNACNATTAATATGACCGCTCGNAGCTCNCAACGTATTCTTAAAAATGAAGATAGTGGNCTTAAAAATGTAAAATATATTTTAGCTATTAGTTCATGTAAAGGGGGTGTAGGAAAATCAACNATATCTGCGATTATTGCAAAAACATTATCTGCAAGAGGTTTTAATGTTGGNTTATTAGATGCAGATATTTATGGGCCATCAATTCCNACTATNTTTAANATCCATAAACCTGGAATAAGAACAAGTNAANATAATAAATTTTATCCAAAAATTGTTGATGGTTTAAAATTAATGTCNTTTGGATTTTTGATGGGTGATGGACCGGCNGTCATAAGAGGACCTATGGTTGCTCAATATTCNCAACAACTTTTACATAATGTATTATGGGGTGATTTAGATTATTTAATNATAGATATGCCNCCAGGAACAGGTGATATACAATTAACTATTTCTCAATCTGTTCAAATTGATTCATCAGTTATTGTTACNACACCTCATCAATTATCTNTAACNGATGTTAGAAANGGGATAATGATGTTTGATAAAGTTAATATNCCTGTNCTAGGAATCATAGAAAATATGTCATATTTTAAATGCGATATNGGAAAAAAATACTATATTTTTGGAGAANCTGGTGCAAAATCACTAAANNAAAGATTTGGTCTTAAAACGTTAATTGAATTACCAATTATNAAGGAGTTAAANTCATCATATGATTCAATTATGNATAGTGAATATTCATCTAATNCTGTGGANGAAGTAATTCGTGCAATTGGNAAAAAAGTTGTTGAAAANCCNGAAATGCCAGAAATTAATTTTGANCAAGATAATATTTCNTTAAAATGGAANAATAAAATATTTACGGTNTCTAATTTTGAATTAAGACGTTCTTGTGCNTGNGCATTNTGTATCGACGAAATGACACGAAAACCTTTATTANANCCTGAAAGTATACCAAAAGATATTCATGCNAAAAAAATTAATACAATTGGAAATTATGCATTATTGATTGACTGGTCTGATGGGCATAATACAGGATTTTTTACATTNAAATCCATTAAAGATTTAAGTATGAAAAATNCAAAAGCTTATTCTTGTGAAATATAATGAATCTTTTAAATCAAATTCAGATATTTTTTTCTAAATGGTCAATACCTTATTTATTNAATTTTATTTTATTAATTCATTTGATCGGTTTTTTATCATTTAAAATGGNNTTAGTGGATATNAATNGAGTTATTTTAACAAAAGAAGGAATATTAAATCTTGAATTTTGGAGATTAATATCTTTTTTGATGATTCCGTCAGATACAAGTTTTATCTANTTATTTATGTTTTANGTTTTTTATATGATTGGAAACTCTCTNNAAGAGCATTATGGAGAAGAAAAATTTAATGGTTTTNTTCTATTANCTTATNTTCTAACTGTNTTGAGTAGTTTNATAAGTCCTTTTCCAACNCCTAATTGGTATATTTTCGCAACAATTTTTTTGGCATTTAGTACNTTNTTTTCACANGTACAATTTTATTTATTTTTTGTTATTCCTGTTAAAGTNAAATGGCTTGGATGGATTAANTTTTCATATATGANNTTGATGTTATTTTCATTTCATAGGTGGGCTGTTATTGCATCNTTCTTAGTTTATATAATTTATTTTGGTAATTTTATTTTTGATAAAGTAAATCAAATTAAAAGGAANAATAATTTTGATAATAGATTNAAATAATTTAATTTATANNTAATAAAAAGGGTGNNTTATGGCCATTAANCAAGCAGTATTATTNTCAAAACCATTANATCATTTAGATATAAGTTTAACTTNTGAAGAGTTAAATTNCGAAATTCANAAATTTCTTCAAGATCANGATATTTATATTCGTTCTTATAANAAAATTGATGGAAAAAATTTAGAATCTCGNAAAATTCTTAATAAGCATTANGGAATTTATGATTATGCNTCAAGTATTGATTCAATTAAGGATTTAATTATTTCAAATAAAGCAAAAACAATTTTTGAAAATAAATANAANATTGAATGGGAAAAAGCTATTNAGTTAAANAANATTGATACAATAAAAAATTTTAAAAGACGTTTTAACTTNTCNAGTNAAAATATTGCTGAATTATGGAATGATAAAAACAATAATCAAGTAATTAAAATNCAAGCTGGTCTTGTAATATCATATATNNNTAATTTAGATATTTTTTTNATGAATGGGTTTTTTCCNTTAATGATAGATTTATTTTATAACNAANATTTTATAATGAATTATTANGTNATAGAGTTTGATTCTGATAAATTAAANTGGAGTGANTTTAGAAAAAATATTCTTGGNATAACCAACTGNAGTAAATCNTCTAAAGATAGNTTTAGAGGATTAATGTATNATAAATATAAAATTAATGANCCAGTAACNAATAATTTTGTTCACGGAAGNGCTGGTCCTTTNGAAGGCATGATTGAAAGAATTATTCATGAAGAAAATTTTTCGTTTTCTACAAATCCAATTGGAGTCTATTTGTTATCAAGAAATATGACTCAAGAACAATTTAATAAATGGTTTCAAAAACAATCCATCGAAAAAAAATCTTTTATTTTTGATGAAACTGAAGAAAAAAATTCAAATCAAATCATTGATTTTTTAAATGAAACACTATTTGTTTAACATTCAATATTATTAAATAAGAATGATTCTAATTCACAAATCGATATTCGAATTTGATTCATTGAATCTCGTTCTCTAACGGTAACACAATCATCTTCTTCAATTGTTTCAAAATCAATTGTTATACAGAAGGGTGTCCCGATTTCATCTTGTCGTCTATATCGTCTACCGATAGCTCCATTTTGGTCATAAAAACATTTCCATCTCATAGATAGATGTTTAAAAATTTCTTTGGCTTTATTAACAATTTCTTCTTTGTTTTTAACTAATGGTAAAATCGCTGCCTTGTATGGAGCAATACATGAAGCAAAAGATAAAACAACTCTCGACTCATAGCCTTCAGGAGGACGTTTTGCATCTTTATCCGCGATTAAAACATCGCCTCCATTTTTAGGAATCCATTCTTCTTTGTAGGCTTCACATAATAGGGCTAATGCTATGCGATCAACTCCCGCAGATGGTTCAATAACATGAGGAATATATTTTTCATTTGTTTGTTCATCCAAATAATCAAGTTTTTTTCCNCTTTCATTTTGATGNTGTTTNAANTCATAGTTNCCTCGAGCNGCTATTCCNTCAAGCTCTTGTATTCCAAAGGGAAATTCATACATTATATCAGTACANGCACTTGCATAATGAGCNAGAGNATCNTCTTTATGTTGATCNANATGTAAATTTTCNCTATGAATACCAATTTTTTCATACCAATTTANTCTTTCNGAAACCCAATATTCATGCATTTCATTATCNGTATTGGGTTTNATAAAGTATTCTAATTCCATTTGTTCAAATTCACGAGATCGAAATGTATAGTTTCTNGGATTTATCTCATTTCTAAAGGCTTTTCCAATTTGAGCAATACCAAATGGTATTTTATTTCTAATAGTTGATTGNACATTACNNAATTGAGCAAATATTCCTTGAGCAGTTTCTGGTCTTANATANGCAATATTNGAATTTTCTTCAATTGGNCCAATAAATGTTTTAAACATTAAATTAAAGGCTCNCGGTTCAGTTAAACTNCCAGGATTATTTGTATCAGGAGCAANTATTTTAAAATANTCATTTGTNTNAATATCTAATAANGGNATNGATTTAAATTCANCTNATTTACNATNTGTAAGTTTGTCAATTTTTTTTAATACAGATGCAGNNTCTCCTTCATTATATGCAAACATNAGGGATTCATTTTCATTTGAGTGTTTAAANACAAANAANTGATCNGCTCTATATCGATTTTTTGTTTCTTTNCAATCGACCATAGGATCNTTAAAATTTCCAATATGACCTGATGCNTCCCATACNNTTGGATGCATTACAATTGAACTGTCTAANCCAACAATATCNTTTCTAATTTGNGTCATTGATTTCCACCAATATGCTTTNATATTTCTTTTTAATTCAACNCCAAGTGGACCATAATCCCAAAAACCATTAATACCTCCATAAATTTCAGAGGTTTGGAAGATAAAACCTNNTCTTTTACAAAGACTTACAANTGTTTCCATTGATACTTTATATTTATTTTTTTCCATAAGAGNAAGAGCATGCCTAAGGTGTGCTTTTGGGTCAAGAGTAATAGTTTACCCTATTTTGTTGTTCAAATTATTATTAAGTGATAATTACCTAATATGAATAATTTTTANAAAAAAAGAATTTTTCCNATNTCTATTTTTACAATTATCGTCTTATTTANAATTATAGCGCTTGAATTTTTTNTCATATATGAGGGATTAAATGGTTTTAAATTTGTTTCNAANANTNTACCTGTTAAAAATACTAAAATTTNTGATAGTGAAAAATTATTTATCNAAGATAAAATAGANGATATTCNANCTATTATAGATTATGANAATACNCAAATAACAAATCTAAATGATGAAATAATTATAGATNTNGATAATGAGGAACCTGTTGGTTAAAAATTTTTCCAATATGCTAAAAATTCTATATTTCCTGCAGGACCTTTAATAGGNGAAGGACATAAATCAATCCACCTTAAACCAATTTCATTAATTCCAAAATTTTTAATATTATCAATTACTTTTTTATGNACNTCTGGATTAGTTATTAATCCTCCTTTNCCNACCTCATGTTTTCCAGCTTCAAATTGAGGTTTAATCAACGATANAATANTACCATTTTNTTTAACTAAATTAGATNCNACTGGTAGNATTTTCNTTAATGAAATAAAGGAAACGTCAATCGTACATAAATCTATTAATTCAGGAATATCNTTTTTTGAAAGATACCTNGCGTTTGTTTTTTCCATAACTATAACTTTATCATTGGTTCTTAATGACCAATGCAACTGNTTAGTTCCGCAGTCTATTGCATAAATTTTTGCTGCNTCTTTTTGTAACANAAAATCTGTAAATCCTCCTGTAGAAGAGCCAATATCCATACAAATATTATTTTNAATTTNAAAATTAAATTTTTTGTANGCTTCTTCAATTTTTAAACCACCACGNCTTACANANTTTTCTTTTTGTTTAATTTTAATTTCAGAATCTTNATTATATCNATGTCCTGGTTTAGTTGATAATGTACCNTTNACANATACGNNNCCACTATAAATNAGTTTTTGAGCTTTTTCNCTACTTTCAACTAATTTTTGAATTANTAGTAATTGATCTAATCTTATTTTATCCATATTTAGTNATAATTATGTNTATAAGAAAATGGAGCGGGTGATGAGAATCGAACTCACACGACCAGCTTGGAAGGCTGGGGTTCTACCATTGAACTACACCCGCNTTAAAAGTCTGACAATCTAATAGCANGAGAGTTAAAGGTCAAGATACTGTGTTATCTTATTTTACCTTTTTTTNAAAATTCTCCATAAAAAAAAATTTATTTTTTTAATAAAAAAACTAAAANTTTTCTTCTTTTTTTTTAAATTTTCTTTTTTAGGAAAATTTTTCATATAGTCTCTATCATANATTCCCATATAAGACCTTATTATTTAATTAGATNAATTATAATAAAATAAATGAAATTGAAAAGCATATCACCTTTAAGAATATTTCCAGATAATTGGTATGATAATTGTTTATTTAAAAATTTTTATNATAATTCNNNCTTTCCTTTAAATGTTGATATCGGTTCTGGAAAAGGTCGTTTTATTTTTGGAAGATCTAAAAACTATCCGAATGAAAATTTTTTAGGNATNGANAGACANTTAGGAAGANTNANNAAATCTTCAAAAAAATGTGAAATGAATCAAAGAAAAAATGTAAAATTCTTNAGAATAGAAGGTTTATATGCTGTTAAATATTTAATTCCNAAAAATTATATATCTAANTATTATTTATTTTTTCCAGATCCNTGGCCTAAGGAAAGACATTATCAAAATCGTTTATTTAATGAATTATTTGTGNGNTCTATTCATAAAACNTTAANTATTAACGGATGNTTCCATATTAAAACCGATCATCANAATTATTTTAANGANATCTATAATACATTATNAATGAANAGAAAATTTNNGNAAATAAAATCACTTTCNCTNAANGAAAATGAAAAAACAGATTTTGAACGTNTATTTTATAATAAAAAAATTTATAGCTGCTCNTTTACAAAATTAGTAGATTAGATCNTCTAATGTTTTTCTATTAACNTCAGAAAGAGATGANGCAATCGCATCAGCCTCANANAGATAACCTGATGAAAATGTATTTGTAACAGCTAATACTTTCATTCCTGCTTCTTTTGCTGAATTAATNCCTGCNGGNGTATCTTCAATGGCAATTGTTTTAGATGCATCTTGGATATTTAAATTTTTNAATGACAANATATAAGGNTCTGGATATGGTTTACTNTTTTTTGTATCTTCAGCNGTCACAATNCTCTTAAAAAACCTTTTAATTTTNAAATTTTCTAANACTGGTTCNATATCAGAGCGAAGCGCTCCNGAACATAAACCAATTGGAAGTTTAATAGGAATACTTTTGATNAACTCAACNACTCCNGGAAAAACNTCAGCTTCATTGTTANCAATTGATTTTTCGAATAAAATAGCTTTATTGANAATTAATTCATCAATAATTTTTTTATTAACTCTTTTTTTATTATTTTTAAAGATGGCTTTTAATGCATCTNCGTCATTATATCCAATATATCTNTTTTGGTAATCTTCCCAGGTGATNTAAATTTTATATTTTTCAAGTACTTGATTAAAAACTTTATAATGTAATCCTTCGCTATCNAGAATCACACCATCAAAATCAAAAATNATCGCNTTTAGCATANNNTTATATTAAATGTATTTTATATCATGTCAATTTGATAAAAATTTATGTTCGTTATTATAGGNTAATTATTGATATGTTATNNTCNTTGNTTNTAAANATTTGGTTTTTTTATGTATACTCATATTGTAATGTGGAAATTTAGTTCTGATGTATCGGATTCNAACAAGTCAAAAATGATTAGTTTATTAACTAATTTAAAGTCAACTATACCTGAATTAATTGAAGTTGAAGTAAATTTAAATACATCTGATAGTGATTTTTCTTATGATATTATTTTAAATACTAAGTTTAATTCATTTGATGAATACAAAATTTATTCAAATAACAATGAACATAAGGAAGTTGTAAAATTTATTAGTAGTATAACTGAAGAAAAAGCAGTTATTGATTTTTAGATTATAAAGGAAAAAATGATTGATAAGCAATTAGTGGTGGCTCTTGATGTAGCTAATAAGAACGAGCTCTTAAAAGTCTTAGATGTATTACCAGANACAATATCATGGTATAANATNGGATTGGAATTGTTTATTGCTGAGGGACCAAAAATTTTAAATATATTNAAGAANTTAAATAAATCTATATTTCTTGATTTAAAACTTCATGATATCCCCCAAACAGTTGAGAATGCTNTAAATGTAGCATGNGATTATGATGTAGATATGATGACAGTTCATGGGTTAGGNGGTAAAGCTATGTTGGAAGCTGCTTCTAATATTGCTAGTCGATCAAAATCATCTCCAAAATTAGTTGCAGTAACTACTCTTACAAGTCTTAGTGATAAAGATTTNAATGAAATTGGTCTTTTTAGAAGTATTTCAGATCAAGCTATCTCANTNGGATCNCTTGCTTTATCGTCTGGTATTGANGGATTAGTAACCAGTGCATTTGAGGCAAAAGTATTAAGGGATAAATTTCCAACATCTCTTTTAGTAACTCCTGGGATTCGTCTGCAAAATGATAGTGTAAATGATCAAAAAAGAGTTGCTACTCCTGAGTTCGCATTAAGTCAAGGTGCAACTCATTTAGTTGTTGGAAGATCAATTCTTAAATCTAATAATCCTTCGGTAGTTGTTGATAAAATTTTACGAGATATTCAGCAGGATAAACTAAATGGTTAAAGTATTAATAATTACAGGATATGGTGTTAATTGTGAGGCTGAATCTGAGTATGCATGGAAGTTAGTCGGCGCAAAACCATCTCTTGTTCATCTAAATGATTTACTTAAGAATCCAACCCAAATATTAAACTATGATGCTATGATGTTTATTGGTGGGTTTTCATATGGAGATCATATGAGTAGTGGTCATGTTTTTGCACAGAGAATAAAGATTAATATGAAAGATGTATTCCTAGAATATATTAATGAAGGAAAATTAATTTTAGGTATATGTAATGGTTTT
Source organism: Kiritimatiellaceae bacterium (assembly GCA_002712105.1). Taxonomy (GTDB): domain Bacteria; phylum Verrucomicrobiota; class Kiritimatiellia; order Kiritimatiellales; family Pontiellaceae; genus Pontiella. Next base: position 18,912 of record PASA01000008.1, on the reverse strand, counting down.
CAAGTTATGACAAAAATTGGTATTTTGCCTGGATTAGAGAATGAATATTTTAAACAAAAAGTTTCATTAATTCAAAATGATTGTGGTTTTTTTCAAAATTTCTGGGTAAATATTAAAATTAATAAACAATCACCATGTGTTTTTACCAAAGATTTAGATTATGTTCCCTTACCAATAAGACACGGAGAGGGTAAGTTATTTACATTAGATGATAAAATCATCAATGATATAGAAAAATTAAATTGTGTCGCAGTTCGTTATGCTAATGAGGATGGAACATTAGCAACAAATTTCCCAAATAATCCCAATGGGTCAATTAACTCTATAGCTGGATTGTGTGATCCCAGTGGAAGAATTTTTGGNATGATGCCTCATCCTGAAGCTTATCTATTTCCGGAAAACCATCCAACTTGGGATTTTGATATTAAAGATAAGGATTTACCGAAATATGGACTTGGAACTTTATTTTTTGATAATGCCGTGAAATATATTTTAGATTAATGTTATGGAAGATATTCGAAATAAAATCTTTAATAAAGAACGTTTTGAAATCGATAAAGATCGACTAAAAATTTTGCATTATGAATCACCAAAAAGGGATGCTAAACCTATAAAAGATATTCTTCCTTCAATTATTAAAACTTTAGATGAACCCATTCAGGATTCTATATTAATTTTAAGAGACAATTGGTTAAAATTATTTGGCGAACAAATATCAAAATTTTCACAACCCGCTTTTATAAAAAATAGTTGCTTATTTATATATGTTTTTCATCCGGGATGGATAACTGAGTTAAAGAAAAGTAGTAAATTAATATTAGTTAAATTAAATGAAAATTTTAATTCAATTATCATAAGGGATATTAAGCTAATTTATAAGGATGTTTAATTTAAAGAATACTTCCGGCTAAATCAGCTAATTCAGATCTTTCTCCCTTATTAAGATTTATATGAGCATAAATATTTTGACCTTTCATTTTTTCTATTAAATGTGCCAGTCCATTGGAGTGACTATTAAGGTAGGGATGATCAATCTGAAATATATCACCAGTAAAAATAATTTTAGTTCCTTCACCAGCTCTTGTAATAATTGTTTTTATTTCATGTGGAGTAAGATTTTGAGCTTCGTCAATAATAAAACAGGTTTTAACAAGACTCCGTCCTCTGATATAAGAAAGTGGTTCAATTATTAAAAATTTGTCGTCTAAAAGTTTAGCAACCTGACTTTTTTTATTTGTGCCTTCGGCATGCTCAATTACTCCTAAATTATCAAAAAGAGGTTTCATATATGGATCTAATTTTGACTGAATATCACCAGGAAGATAACCAATATCTTTGTTACTTAGTGCTACAATAGGACGTGCCATTAATATTTGCCTAAAACTTTTTTTCTTTTTAAGCGCTCCAGCAAGAGCTAATAATGTTTTTCCGGTTCCAGCCTTTCCTGTAATTGTAACGAGTTTAATATCTTTATTCGTTATAGCATCAATTGCGAATACTTGTTCTGAGTTTCTCGCATTAATTCCAAATGCAGGTATTTTATCAACGTGTCTNATTTTATTTCTCTCAAAATCATAACATGCCAAGGCAGATTTTTTTTCATTACGAATTACAAGATATTCATTCGGAATTAATTCTGAAAAGTTTTCTAGTAAGNATGAATCTAATTCATATGGTGGTTTGTAGATTTTAGATATTAATTCTGGATCGATATTTTCAATAATTTTACANCCATTATAGATTTTTTGAATATTTGANACATGATCATTTTTATAATCTTGTGAGACAAGACCAATTGCNTTTGCTTTTACTCTCAGATTAACATCTTTTGTTACAAGAATTGTCACTTGATTCGGGTGTTCGATGGATACTTGATGAGCAATATTTAAAATTTGATGATCAGGTTTTTTTGGATTAAAATTTGATATTAATACATCNTCAAANTCTTTTTCTAATTTAATACTTATTTTACCAAGACCTTCACCTAGAGAAACACCATCCTCAAAGAGTTTATCGTCACTTAATTCATCTATAATTCTTACAAATTCTCTTGCATGAAAATTTACAGATTCATTTCCTTTTTTAAAATTATCTAATTCTTCTAAAACAGTAATTGGAATTACAACATCATGTTCCTTAAAATTTCTTACTGAATTATTGTCATGTAAAACAACATTTGTATCGAGGACAAAAATTTTACTAATTTCTGCAGGTGGCATTTATTCCTTCGTTAAAAAATAAAAATAAAAAAAACATTTATTGATGTCAACGTGTATTTATTTTCTTTACTCAGAATATTTAATTTTAAAAAATTTACTAATTTTAAACCTATTTTTAGAGACAAATTTATATATTAGATTAAAAATTTTATTAATTATTGGTAGTTTACTAAAACTGACTAATTTACAAAATCCAATTTTATAATAAATCATTCTTATTGCATCCATTCCGCCAACAGGTTCATTTTCATTTATTACATAAATTTTAGAATTAAGTTCACTAAAATTTATTTCAGGAAACTGTTCCATACATTTTTCTAAATCATCTGAATTATTATGAATATCAACAAATAGTAAAATATTTTTTTTATCGTGCTTTTCAACTAATAATTTATTTTTAATACAAATTGGACATTTTGAATCATAAAGAATTTTCATTTTTATCTAAGTAGCTGATCTTGTAAAAACTGGATAAAAATCTGTGGATAAATTTTTGTTGTAAGTATAACCATTTATATTGAATTTCATTAACTGGGATGGATCATCTATTTTATTTTTTATTATATAATTTGCCATTAATCCCCGTGCTTTTTTTGCATAAAAACTAATTATTTTAAATTTCCCATTTTTTTCATCCTTAAAAATTGGGGAAATAATCTTTTTAGAAATTTTTTCTTTATTTACAACATTGAAATACTCATTAGAGGCAAGGTTAATAATTACTTTATCTTTAATATTATTCAAATATAACGAAATTTTGTCATTCCAAAATGAATATAAATTTTTGTGTGATTCGTATTTTAATTTTCTACCCATTTCGAGTCTATAAGGTTGTATTAAGTCAAGGGGTTTTAAAATTCCATATAATCCTGATAATATGAGTAAATTCCTTTGTGCAAATTTGACATCTTCCTCTTCTAATGAGTAAGCGTCTAGGCCTTCATAAACATCACCTGAAAATGAATAAATAGCTGGTGACGAGTTTGTTTTATTANAGGGTAAAGACCAATTTTGAAATCTTTGAAAGTTTAAGTGGGCTAATTTCTCACTAATTTCCATGAAATCTTGTATTTCAGAAATATTCATTTTATTNANCTCATTTACAAGAGATTTAGCTTCATTTATGAAAACTGGTTGAGACGTTTTATTNTCATAAGCNCAATCTTTCATATTTTTTGATGGAGATAATAGTAAAATCATTTTTCAATTATTTCTTTGATTTCATTATAATATAACTCAGGTTCTAACAAAAAAGAATCATGACCTTTTTCGGATGTAACTTTAATATACTTACTATTTATTCCTGCTTTTATTAATGCATCATTTAACTCTGATTGTTCTTCAGGATAAAAACAACAATCAGAATCTATTGAAAAAATTAAATATTCATGATCATTACAATTTAAAAATATTTCATAATCTTCATTTACATTATGGTCTTTTTTTAAGTCAAAATTTGACCATGCAGCTATTAAATAAATATATGTATTAGCATCAAATCTATTTGAAAATTTATTTCCTTGATAAAGTAAATATGATTCGAGAGAAGTTTTAATTTTATACCATGAAAAATCTTCATCTTTTTGTTCACATTTATCTTTCATTCTAGATTTCATATATTTAAGTGAAACAAATGTCTTATGAGAAATCATTCTTGCTAAAGTCAACCCCTTGTTAGGTTTCTTCGATTTGTAATAATTTCCACTATTAAAATTNGTATCATTCTCAATAGCATAAATTTGTTCAAGGTTATGAGTCTTAGTCAAAATAGGAGCTCTAAGACCACAAGCAATAGTAACTATTTTTCTAACTTTTTCAGGATATCTAGATGAAAAGTTTAAAGCCATCATACCCCCTAATGAAGATCCAATAACAGAATTAAACTGCTTTATACCTAAATAATTAAATAATGGAATTTGCGAGTCGACAATGTCACCAAATGAAAATTTTGGAAACTCTCCACCATAAGGGCTATTTGAAGTCGGATTTATGGATGAGGGTCCTGTTGATCCATAACACCCTCCAAAATAATTTACACAGATAACATAAAATTTATCTGTATCAATTAGTTTATTCGGTCCAACGAACTCATTCCACCAACCTGTTTTACATTCATCAGTCCATTTNTCGCCAACAGATTCAATATATGGATTATATCCGGAAACGTGTTGAGATCCTGACAAAGCATGAAATATTAAGATAGCATTGGTCTTTTGTTCATTTAATTGACCATAGGTTTCATATGCTAATGTTATTGGACCAAATAATGATCCATCATGTAACTTTAGTTTATCACTATCTTTTTCACCGTAAGTAAAAAATTGCGTTTGGATGTCCATCCAAACCTCCCTGGATTATTTAAATTGATGATAATGCTTCATCAATATCTTTTTTGATATCATCAATATGCTCAAGACCAACGGATAATCTAACAAGATCTGGAGTAATTCTAGCATTTAATTGCTGTTCTTCAGATAATTGTGAGTGTGTTGTGCTCGCAGGATGTATTGCTAAACTTCTTGCATCTCCGACGTTTGCTAAATGAGAAAATAAATTAAGATTTTCTATAAATTTACGACCTGCTTCGGCACCACCTCTTATTCCAAATACTACCATACCGCCTGAACCGTGAGGCATATACTTTTGTGCAAGTTCATAACAATCATCTCCTGGAAGTGATGGATGTCGAACCCATTCAACTTTAGGATGGTTTTGAAGAAATTTGGCAGTTTCAATTCCGTTAAATGAATGTCTTTCCATTCTTAATGGAAGAGTTTCTATACCTTGGATCGCTTGCCATGCATTATCTGGCGATATACATGCTCCTAAATTTCTTAAAGGAATTAATCTCATCCGTAGGATATATGCCAACGGTGAAAGATCCCCTAAATCATTTGCAAAACTAGTATTCCAGTAACTTGGCTCAGGATCTGAAAGAAGAGGGTGCTTTCCTGTTGTCCAATCAAATTTACCTGAATCTACAACAATTCCTCCTATAATTGCGCCATGTCCACCAAGCCACTTAGTAAGCGAATGAACTACAATATCAGCATTATGCTCAAGTGGCCTACATAAGGCAGGTGTTGAAAAAGTGGCATCAACAATTAAAGGTATACCATGTGAGTGTGCAATATCACCAATAGCTTCTAAATCAACAAGATCCAATAAAGGATTTCCAACTACTTCACAATAAACAGCTTTAGTATTTGCTGTAATAGCTTTTTCAAAGTTTTGTGGATCTAATGGATCTACAAAATTAACTTTAATACCCATCGATGGTAAAATATCATTAAATTGAGTATAAGTTCCTCCGTAAAGATTATTAGCTGAAACAATTTCGTCACCTTTTTGAGCTAAATTAATAATACTATAAAAAGCAGCACTTGTTCCTGAAGCTAATCCAAGAGCGGCTGCGCCTCCATCTAATGCTGCTACCCTTTGTTCAAGAATATCAGTTGTTGGATTCATCAATCTTGTGTAAATATTACCTAACTCTTTTAGCGTAAATAGATTATTAGCATGTTCTGTACTATCAAATCTATATGAAGTTGTTCTATAAAGTGGAGCTGCATGTGCTTTTGTTGTAGCATCTGCTTGCTCATAACCTGCATGTAAACATTTTGTTTCAATATTACTCATTTTTCTCTCCGTAGATTTATTCAATTAGATAAAAGTTATAATTGATATTATTTATTGAGTAGAGTCAAATTATTTTTTAAGCATATACTGTCTTAATGCCTTTAATTCAGAGGGTTTTACTCTACGATATTTACCACATTTTAAATCATTTAATTTAATAGGACCAATACTTATTCTTTGCAAACGTAAAATTTTTTTATCAATTTTATCAACCATTCTTCGTATATGCCTATTTTTACCTTCTTTAAGAGTTACTAAATATTTAAATCCATCTTTAGATTTTTTAATTATATCTACATCAACAAATTTTAATACATCACCCTTATCATTTATACCTTTAATAGTTTGGTCTATTTCTTTTTTTGATAACTCCTTGTTTATCCATACATGATATTTTTTTTCAACCTCATGGCGCGGATGCATAATNGANTTTGCNAGCTCACCNTCATTTGTAACTAGAATTAANCCTTCACTCATATAATCTAATCTTCCAATAGTATAGATTCTTTCTGGNAAATCATCTATTAAATCAATNACACGAATTCTTTTTTGAGGATCATNTGATGAACAAATGACTTTTTGAGGTTTGTTAAGCATAAGTGTAATTAACTTTTCAAGAATAAGATTTTTACCATTGCATTCAATCTTATCNTCATCAGGATTAATTTTTGTTCCTAATTCTTTAACAACTAAATTGTTAACTTTTACTCTTCCTGCAGAAATCAANGTTTCNCAAAATCGTCTAGAGCCGAGTCCNCAATTTGCCATATATTTTTGAAGTCTGATTNAATTTTCTTTTTCCATAAAAAAACACCTACGAAATTAACGAAGGTGTTTAAAAAATAAATATTAATTCTNATTAAGNANCAGATTTTGTTTTTGGTAATCCAAATGCACGATCACCTTCTTTCCAACGTCCATCTTTTTTTAAACTATCAACTCTTTCAAAACGCTTTAACACATTTCTTTTAGTTTTTATTTTTGCTGCACCTTTTAAACTACTATGCATTGACATAATNTTTCTCCATAATTATCGAAAANGAGTAATAAATAGATTAGTTATTNATCTGTCAAACTCATATTTTAAAACTTTTATGTGAACTCTTTTAATAATGCAATCTTGATTATAATTTTTTTAATATATATTCTTAAAAAATGATTTCTAAAAACAAAACAAGAGTTGCTGTTGGTATGAGCGGNGGAACTGATAGTTCTGCAGTCGCTGCTNTGCTTGTCGATAAAGGATACGATGTTATAGGCTTAACAGCACATATGTGGAAAGATGGATCTAGATGTTGTTCTATTGAAGATGTTGATAGNGCNAGAGGAGTNTGTTCATACTTAGATATTCGACATTATGTTGTAAATGCTCAAGAGATATTTACTGAAAAAATTGTTAANCCTTTTGTTGATGGATATGCATCTGGAGAAACNCCCTCNCCATGTATAAAATGTAATTCATTTATTAAATTTGGTTTTTTATTAGACAGAGCTGAACAATTAGATTGTGATTTTGTTGCAACTGGTCATTATGCCAAAATAAAAAAAATAAACAAAAAATACCATTTNTTTTGTGCGNAAGATCCTGAAAAGGATCAATCNTANTTTCTTCACAGATTATCCCAANACCAATTAAGTAAAATGATGTTTCCTCTNTCTAATCTTCCTAAGTCNGAAGTTCGTTCCTTTTCAAAAAAAAGAGGACTACCTATTATTTCAAGAGGGGATAGCCAAGATTTATGCTTTATANAAGAAGGTAAGCTTGCTGAATTTATTGAAGAAAGAAATAATTCAGTTTCTNTAAANGGAGATATCATTGATCATAAGGGCAATAAAGTTGGAGAACATGATGGGCTTCATCATTTTACTGTGGGTCAACGCGGGGGTCTTGGAGTGGCTTTAGGAGAACGGATGTANGTGAAAAGATTAAATAAAAAATTAAATCAAGTTGAAATTGCTCCNAGACCAGGTGTCTTNAATGNANGATGTAAAGTAAAAGATATTCATTGGATTAATAANATAAGTNTAAATAATATTTTAGAATGTGAAGTTCGTCCTAGATATAGATGTACNGGTTCTTTAGCNAAGATTTTNATTGAGAATGATTCAGCAGAAATAATATTTAATGATCCNCAATTTGCCCTAGCNCCTGGNCAAGCAGCTGTTTTTTATAATGATAATGAAGTTTTNGGAGGGGGNTGGATTTCTGANAATTCAGAAACTATTGAATAGGCATTTAAATCTATTTTTATNTGTAGTAACTTATTTTATTAGAAAACGAGGATGAGAAATGAATTTTAAACTTATTGCAAATACAATTAGAGGNCTATCTATGGATGGTGTTCANGCAGCTAATTCAGGTCANCCTGGAATGCCNATGGGTATGGCTGATGTTGCAGCTGTTTTATGGACACAATATTTAAAACATAATCCAAAAAATCCCNCTTGGNTAGATCGAGACCGTTTTATTTTATCAGCAGGNCATGGNTCTATGTTACAATATTCATTATTACATTTAGCTGGATACGAAGANATGACGATTGATGAGTTAANGAATTTTCGTCAATGGAATTCAAAAACTGCNGGTCACCCTGAATATGGTCATGCTTTGGGNATTGAAACAACAACNGGTCCATTAGGTCAGGGATGTGCAAATGCNGTAGGAATGGCTATTGCAGAAGAATTAATATCTGCTCGTTTTAATACTGANNATCATAAAATTGTAAATCATTATACATATGTCATAGCGTCNGAAGGTGAGTTTGAAGAAGGTGCATCNCATGAAGTATTTTCAATGGCTGGAAATCATGGGCTTTCAAAACTAATTGTTTTTTATGACCANAATTTNATTTCTATCGAAGGTGATACACACATGACGTATACGGATGACGTTAATAAACGAATGGAAGCTTATGGATGGCATGTCCAGGAAATTGACGGACATAATTATGATGAAATATGTAACTCTATTGAAAATGCTCATAATGAAAATAATAAGCCATCAGTTATTATATGTAATACAACAATTGGTTTTGGTTCACCAAATAAAGCTGGTGGACATGATTGTCATGGGGCACCGTTAGGTGAGGATGAAGTNATATTAAGTAAACAAAATTTAGGTTTACCAAGTGANACTTTTTATGTATCCGATGAAGTAAANTTGATNTTTAATGAAATAAACAAAAAAAANGCTCAATTAGAANATGAATGGAATTCANTNTTTTCTGATTGGAAAAANAATAATNTACATTTATTTAAGCAATGGGAAATTTANTTTAATCAAATTATACCTGATTTTGATACTTTCTTACCAAATTTTTTACCNGGTGAATCAATGGCAACAAGAGCCTCTTCNGGNAAGACAATNCAATTATTAGCTGANAATATTCCTTTCNTAGTAGGTGGNTCTGCAGATCTTGCACCTTCGAATAATACATATATGAAATCATATGATGATATCGGTAAAAATTCCTTCANAGGTAAAAATTTCCGATTTGGCGTTCGTGAACTTGGAATGGCAGGAATAATGAGTGGAATTCAGCTACATGGCGGATTACGTGTATATGGAGGAACATTTTTAGTTTTTGCTGATTTTCTTCGTCCTGCAGCCCGCTTAGCTTCANTAATGGGAGTGCCAGTTATTTATGTATTTACTCATGATAGTTTTTGTGTTGGTGAAGATGGACCAACTCACCAGCCAATTGAAACATGTTCAAGCTTAAGAATGATTCATAATTTGACTGTTATTCGTCCATCNGATGCAAACGAAGTAAAGGAAGCATGGAAAGCTGCATTACTTAATAAAAANGGACCAACAGCTCTTTTATTTACAAGGCAAAATTTAGTAACTATAGATAGAAGTATTCATGCAGATGCTTCTGGGTTGCATGATGGTGCATATATTTTATGGGAGTCATCAAAAAATAANCCAGATATAATTTTAATAGGNACCGGATCTGAAGTAGAGATTGTTTTAGAAGCTGCTAAAAAACTTTCAGATAATGATGTGAATGTNAGAGTTGTAAGTATGCCTTCATGGGAACTTTTTGAAAAAAAATCAGATGATTACAAGGAGCTTGTATTNCCAAAAAATTGTTTAAAAAGANTAGTTGTTGAAGCGGGAACAAGTTTTGGATGGGAGAGATATGTTGGTATTGATGGAGAGATGATCTGTAAAGATGATTTTGGAGCATCCGCACCATACAAAACTTTGCTAGATAAATTTGGATTTACAGTTGAAAATATTATAAGTAAATCTAAAAATCTTTTAGGTATATAATGAGTTTTGATTGGAAATCTCTTCAAAACGGTAGCGATATAAGAGGTGTTGCAGTTGATGGAATTGAATCAGAACCNATTACATTATCACAAGAAATTGTAAAAAATATAGCATGGGCTTTTTCAAGTTGGCTAAAAGATAAAGTTAAAAAACAAGATGTTTCTATCTCANTTGGACATGATTCAAGAATTTCAGCGAATGAATTAAAANAAGCAGTTATCCNCGGATTAANAAATAATAATTGNNGTATNGGAGATGCAGGNTTAGCATCAACTCCTGCAATGTTTATGTCTACAATTTTTGAAGAATATAAATATGACGGAGCAATTATGTTAACTGCAAGTCATTTACCATTTAATAGAAATGGAATGAAATTTTTCACTAAATTTGGTGGTTTAGAAAAACAAGATATATCAGAGATCTTAGATCTTGCAGAATCAAAAAAATATATTCAAGACGAAATAGCTAATCGTGTTTGTAATATTAATTTAATGAAAACTTATGCAGAACATTTAAGAAATATTATCATTAAAAAAACTGGATCATCAAAACCATTTAAAAATCTTAAAATCATTGTTGATGCGGGTAATGGTGCTGGTGGTTTTTTTGTAAATGATATATTAAATCCATTAGGAGCCGATACAACAGGAAGTCAATTTTTAGAACCTGATGGAATGTTTCCTAATCATATTCCAGATCCTGAAAATAATAGTGCTATTGATTCTATTTCTCATGCAGTAAAGGCAAACGGCGCTGATTTAGGAATTATTTTTGATACAGATGTTGATAGGGCAGGCGCCGTTGACTCGAGTGGAAAGCCAATAAATAGAAATCGATTTATTGCTCTTATGTCATATATAATTCTGAAAGAATATCCTAACACAACTATTGTAACTGATTCTGTAACTTCTTCTAGTGTAAAGAAATGGATAGAGGATTTAGGTGGAAAGCATCATAGATTCAAGAGAGGGTATAAAAATGTTATCAATGAATCTATAAGGTTAAATAAAGAAGGAATTTCTAGTGAACTGGCTTTAGAGACTTCAGGACATGGAGCTCTAAAAGAGAATTATTTTCTAGACGATGGAGCATACCAAATTTCAAAAATACTTATTCAGATGAGTAAAAATGATAAAAATATCAGTAATTTAATTGATAAATTTGAAGATCCTAAAGACAGTATTGAATTTAGACCATTAATAACATTAAATAATTTTTCCTTTTATGCAGATGAAATTTTATTAAAATTTAAAAAGTACGTAGAAGAACATAATTCTTGGAATTTAACTGAAAATAATTACGAGGGCGTACATGCTTATTTTAAAAATGGGTGGATTTTAATGAGAAAATCATTACACGATCCAATGATTCCTATAAATATTGAGAGCGATATAGTTGATGGAACAAAAAAAATAAAATTAGAAGTTGTAAATTTTTTATCCCAATTTGAAAATATTCAAGTATAGTTNATGTAAGTAATAGTATTATTTATCGAATTAAANTNAACTTATAAGGAGATTGCAATGTTATCAAAAATATTTTTTGTTGCGGGATTAGTTTCAATTATCGCTTCAATTGTTGCATGGAATTTAGCTTCAGGTAGTGGAACTCCTGAAGAAACTGCTCATGCTGAGAGATGGGGAATTTTTGTGGGTCTTTGGGCGCCAACTTTTTTAATTCTTTCAGAAAAGTTAAAGTAGTTTTTAAAAAATAAATTGCATACTGCATCCATCTTATCATGGATGCTTTTTTTTGGATTTTTTATGTCTGTATCTATAAGAAGAGAAGTAACTTTCAATCAGGGATATACAGTNATTGTTTTTGACAGAGATCATTTTTATAAGTGGCCTACTAACATTCATGAACANAACGAAATCTTACGTCTATACAAACAAGACACCTTTTATGAAGGAATTAATAACGACTATTCAAATTGGAAAAAATTATTAAAAACAGATGATCAATAGATATATAGGTATTGATGTAGGTGGTGTTAAAAAAGGTTTTCACGGTATTTGTATTGAAAACAATAATATTATTTCNAAAATTAANAATACCGATGCTAGNCTTTTATCAAAATGGTGTAATGAATTAAATCCTTCGAGTATTGCAATAGATTCTCCATGCGGTTGGAGTATTTCAGGGTTTTCTAGAAAAGCTGAACGTGATTTAAAAGTTAATGACATACGAATCAAATGTTTTTGTACTCCGAAAAAGAAATATGCGATTAATAATAATTTTTATGGTTGGGTATTTAATGGAAGAATTCTTTACAGAAATTTAAAAAAAATTGGTTTTAATCCTATTGAGACATATCCACATGGAATTTGTTGTACAGTTGGAATAGATAGAAAAATTTCAAAAATTAATAATCGTTTAAATTCATTATCATATTTTTCAATAAACACTGTNAATGAAAAATGTATTGATTTTTTAGATGCAGCGTTGTGTTCAATTNCAGCTAAATATTTTCATATGAAAAAAACAATTAAATTTGGAAATNATCGTGAGGGGTTTATATATTTGCCAAATTTAAAAATTTAATTTATTTAATAAATTAAAATTATGTTGGCTAATAATACTTATATCTTCGTTTATCGGATTTGGTAAACTTTTCTTATTCAAATTAATCATGCATCCTTTTTTTTCTAGNGATGATAAAAGTTGAATNTCGTTGTAGTTTGCACAAAAACAATATGTAGACCGGTAAAATATTTCAATTTTTTCAATAAGTGATAATTTTTTATATAATATCTCAACTTTATCTTCGGANTACTTTTCTTCTATATCTTCAATATNCATTATGGCTTTCTGACTACCAATTATTATTATTTTTAATGAAGATAATTTGATTATTTTATCAATCATTTCGTATGTTATAAATTTTTTNGGATGATGACTATCAAGAGAGATAAGNATAAAATTATTCATGTTGGTAAATTTTGATAATTTATCCAGTTTATATTTTATTTTATAGTCTCTGTTGGAAATATTCAAAAATTCCAAAACGTCCATACATTGCTCTACTGGGTGTCTGTCCATATTTAGCGTGCCTGCAATATGGTTATATAATTTAAAAGCACCCTCTCTTTGAAANGATGGACCTATTATTTTTGCTTTTGGNTTTCTTAAAGCCTTTTTGCAAACAAGTGCACTTTCCATACTTCCTTCAAGATCAATAATTAAGTCATATTTATATGTATGAAGAGAATTTCTAAAATTTTTNCTNTTAATTGATTTAAGTTCATTTTCTGGATATAAAACTTTATAATCAACATCCTCTAATATATCTANTAAATCAGAAAAAAACTCATGAACAACTAAAGTTANCTTTGATTGATAATGTTTTTTTACTANATGAATAGTAGGAAGCGCATTAATGATTTCAGATAATGGGTATAATTTTACAATTAAAATATTCACAAANGTTATTCTTTTTTTAAACACTTATCTTTCAAAAATATTGTAAGATAAGCTATTTTTATTTGAATTTTAATTATGAACAATATTGTTAGCCTTATATTTCCACATCAAATATATAAAATTCTTCCAAATGATTTTTATAATAATAAAATAATTTTAATAGAAGAGTTTCTTTTTTTTAATCAATATAAGTTTCATATTCAGAAACTTACATACCATAGACTTACGCTTCAAAATTATATGTTATACCTTAAAGAAAAAAATTTTGTTGTTGATTACATTTATTCAAATGATCCAAATAGTGATATAAGAAATTTTTTACCATCATTAATGAAAGATGGTATTGAAGAAGTTCATTTTATAGATCCTGTAGATTTTTATCTTTCCAAAAGAATTAAAGAGGGATGCGTTCAAAATAATATAAAGTATATAGAATATGAATCTCCCTCATTTCTAAACTCCAATAAAGATAATGAAAATTATTTTAAAATAGATAAAAAATCATTTAGACATGGTGATTTTTATAAAAAGCAACGATTAAGATTAGATATACTAATGCATAATGATAATCCTTTGGGTGGAAAATGGTCATTTGATGAAGAAAATCGAAAAAAATATCCTAGGGATAAAATTCCACCCAAAATTACTTTTTTCGATGATGAAGAATTTCTAAGAGTTCAAGACGAGATCGTTCAAGATTTTCCTTTCTGTTTAGGTAAACAGTCAATTAAAAGATTTTATCCGTCTAATTTTAAAGAAGCTGAAGAGTGGCTTGAGAGTTTCTTAAAGGAAAGGTTTGATGAATTTGGAGTTTATGAAGATGCTATTGAATCTAATGAAGTTTATTTAAATCATAGTGTTATATCACCTTTGTTAAATTCTGGTCTATTAACCCCAGATTATGTAGTTAATAGAGTTCTTGAATTTTCTAAGAATAATAAAATTCCATTGAACAGCTTAGAAGGTTTTTTAAGACAAATTATTGGATGGAGAGAATTTATTAGAGGAATGTATATCTCNCGAGGAACNTTCTCAAGAAATNTNAATTTTTGGAAATTTGATAAANAAATTCCNAAAAGTTTTTATAATGGAACNACAGGTATTCAGCCAGTNGATGATACAATTTNTAAAATTAANAATTCATCGTATTGTCACCATATTGAGCGATTAATGATANTTGGTAACTTTATGTTATTATGTGANTTTGATCCAAAAGAAGTTTANCGATGGTTTATGGANCTTTTTATAGATGCTTATGATTGGGTAATGGTTCCTAATGTATATGGNATGAGTCAATTTGCTGATGGCGGATTGTTTTCAACAAAACCATATATTAGTTCAAGTAATTATATAATNAAAATGAGTAACTATAAAAAAGGTGAGTGGTCTGATATATGGGACGGATTATTTTGGAGATTTATGGATAAACATAGAAATCAGTTAAAACAAAATCCGAGATTAAATATGCTTATTAAAAATTTGGATAAGATGNATGATCAAAAAAAGAATAACCATTTAAATAATGCTAATTCTTTTTTAAATAACTTATAGGAATCAACATGGATAATATTCACGAGATTGTAGAGCTTGCATGGAAAGATAGTGTTTCGTTTAGCGATATTTATAAACAGTATGGAATATCTGAAAAACAAGTTAAAAAGATTATGAGAAAAAATTTAAAAAAGGGATCTTATTATGCTTGGAGAAANAGAGTTCAAGGAAGACATTCAGTACATTATTCTGAATAAGAGAACATANAAGAAAAGGACTATAAATATTCCCGATATTGACGCTATTAAATTTTCTTTCATAGTAAAAAGTATATCTTTAGTACTGCCGCTAAAGGTAAGAATACGATTAACATTTTAATATAAAAAGATTTATCATTATTTTCGTTTATTTTTGTACAACTTTTTTCACTTTTCATATTTCNAATATACAAAAAAATAACATGATTAAAAGCTAAATCGGTATTTTTATATCTATTGTTACCATTCTGAAAAAAACTTTAATTTATATAATTTTATTATTTCNAAAAATGAATTCAATTGTTCATTACCAGATTCATTGGTAATACATCCTGAAATAAAAAAAATTATAAAAAATAAAAAAAGGAAAGTTATACAATTAAAAAAAAATTTCATTTATTAAATCCTTATTTTACTTCGGCAACACCTTGCTGTGTATATTTTATTTTATTAATTAAATCATTTTCATCATACGATAAATAATCAATACAAATATTTCTTTTGTACAAAGAACCATCAATATTATTTAGCGTATAATCACCCCGATGATAAAAGTAATACCATTTACCTTTATAAGCTATTATTCCAGGATGAGATTGAGCTCCTTTGGGCGCTTCAGCAAAAACTCCCATATTTTTAAAAGGACCGTAGGGCGAAGTTCCAATTCCGTAACAAGCTTTACTTGTTCCAAATTGATTATATGAAAAATAATATTTATTATTATATTTATGTAAAAAAGCAGCTTCAAAAAAATCATTTGAACCATAATTTATTGGTTTAGGTTTTTCCGCTAATTCGATCATATTTTTTTTTAATTTTGCGATATATGGAGTGCCAGGTCTGCCAAAACCCCAATAAAGATAAGCGGTACCGTCATCATCAACAAAGCACATTGGATCGATATGATCAGGACCATCGATAGGTTTTCCAATATCAATGAATGGTCCCTCTGGTTTATCACTAATAGCAACTCCAACTCTCCATCCTTTTCCATTAACCGGCCTATGTGGAAAATATAAATAATATTTGCCATTTTTATAAGCTGCATCAGGAGCAAACATAAAACCTTGATTAGGATTTCCCCATTTAAGATCTTTTGCGCTTAAAATAATTCCATGATATTCCCAATTTACCATATTTGTTGTTGAATAACATTTATAATGATCCATTTTACTATAGTTAGTAGCTTGTTCATAATCACTTGATGTATAAACCCATAACTTTCCATCATTCCAAACTTGTGGAGATGCATCTGCTGTACGGTAATTTTTTAAAATAGGATTTCCACTAAATTTATNAATNGAAAATGAAATTATTGGAATTAGNAAAAAAAATATTATANTTTTATAAATCATACTATTTCTCTATTTATATTGGTAATATTTTCTTTTACTGCATCAACTGTTAACATATCAGAAATACAACATGTTATTTTTTTATTCTTAAGCGTCCATATATATCCTTTTGTTTGCTCGGATGCATCAATATTAATTTCTTCATGAAGTTTTTTTATCTTGTCATTTGGTTTCTGATTTATATTTGTAATTCTTGCAGATTTCATAGCAATCAGTCCAATATCTTTATAGGTTTGATCAATAATTGGATCAATATACTCATAATTACCAATATTATAAGCGATCATNGCAATGTCATAAACGTTGAGTTCATGTGCTTTTTTTAGATTTCTTGCCACATCGTTATGCATGGAAACAGCAGAAGCTCTTATTATTCCGCTTTTTTTTAACTCTAACATCACTTCATTAATGGACTCATTTTCTAACATTTCTGGCATTGCAACACCATGAGGACAAAATAAAACATCGAAATAATCTGTTTGACATGCTTTCAATGATTTTTGAACCAATGAATGCATATGTTCTTTAATTTTTGGNTTCCATTTATTTAACTGNCCGTATTCTTTTATGATTTGATAGTCCAAATATGATCTTTCAAACTTATTATTTTGATTCCTAAAATATAAATAATGATAACCCTGTTTTAAAACATCTCTTTCAGATAACATTAAATTAGATTTATTTATAAGATCATTTTTTTTATCTTGAGGAAGTTTTTTGAATATTTCATTACACAATTGGTGAATGAATTCGTCATAAGCAGATATTTTATTTGCTAAATATATTTTATTTCTAATTTTTTTGGATTTGATTACATTTCCTGTAATTTTTTCCGCTCTTCCTCCTCGGTACCCAGGAGATGTATCAATATAATTTAATCCCATTTCAAAAGATAAATGAAATGGCTCAAGAAAAGTCTCNTCTTTCCATTGGGCAGTACCCATAACAATTTGTGAAGGATAAATATCTGTATTTCCTAATTTTTTATACTTCATTCCCGANTTATTATTTCTTGTTACTAAAGCATTAGCATTAAAATAAGAGGATGTTGTAAAAAGCGCTGCAATAGTGCTTTTAAAAAAATTGGATCTATTAAATTTCATAATTTAAATAGTACATTTGTGATATATACATCTACAACTAATAATATTTAAAATTTGAAAAATATGTATGAGATTTATTTGAAATTTAAAAATGGTGGCTGAGGAGGGACTTGAACCCCCGACACGCGGATTATGATTCCGCTGCTCTAACCAACTGAGCTACTCAGCCATAAACTATTAAATACCACCAAGCTGATATCTGATATATCTTACAACATTGATATTATCATCGAGTTGTTTACTTTTTTCAGATATTAAATTTTTAATTGATTGCTTTTCTTCTTTTACAAATCCTTGTTCTAGAAAACATATTTGGGAATAATATTTATTTATTTTTCCCATCAAAATATTTTCAATTATGTTTTCTGGTTTTCCTACAAGTTGTTTTCTAAAAATATCTTTTTCAGATTCAACTTGATCAGATGGAACATCATCACGAGATAAAAATTCTGGATTTGCAGCTGCAACATGAAGTGTAAGATCTTTAAGTAGATCTTTAAAAATTTGATTACTTATTGTTTCATTTTTATCACAAGATAATTCAATTAACACTCCAACAGTTCCTCCCATATGAATATATGAACCTATTGCACCAGTTCCATCAACAACCCATTTTACATTTCTTCTTAGTGAAATTTTTTCACCAATTTGAGCCATTTTTTCTTCCATTCTTTCAGAAACTGCCATTGCCATAGTATCACATACATGATTAATAGAATCCTGCTTAAGCTCTTCAACAAATGATTGAAAATCTTCATTTCTAGTTACAAAATCTGTTTCGCAATTAACTTCGATCATTGAAGCTTGTTGATTATCCTCTGATATATACGCTTCAATTTTTCCTTCGTTAGCTTCTTTGCTTGCTCTTTTTGCCGCAACTGCTGCACCTTTTTCACGAAGTAATTTTATTGCCCCATCAAAATCACCGTTAGTTTGTTCTAAAGCCTTTTTACAATCAGCAATTCCTAGACTGGTAGCATCTCTTAAATCTTTTATCATACTTGTTGTAATACTCATTTTTATCTCCCTAAAATTTACTTTTCATCCTCATCAACTTCAGTATCACTCGCCACAGTTTCTTCTACAACTTCTTCCGCCACAGTTTCTTCTACAACTTCTTCCGCCACAGTTTCTTCTACAACTTCT
>PASA01000007.1 GCA_002712105.1 Kiritimatiellaceae bacterium | reverse complement strand
TTGGTAACAAAGAAGATAATTTAGACCTTGATTATGAAAATTTATTTGTAGATGGAAGAATATCTTTAAAAAATAATTTAAATTTTGATTACTTAGCGAACTTCAATATATCAAATGGAGATGTTCCAATAATGATATCTCGTCTTAATTATATAAAATCGGATTTTAATTTATCTTTTTCTCAATATGAATTAAATACCTCATCTTTAATATCAACAAGAATAGAAATTTTTCCTAAATCGTCTTTATCGTTTGATAGCTATATTAGATATGAATACGAAGAAAGCAAATTTGAAAACGCTGGATTTACTGCCTATTTTAATGATTGCTGTACAAGATATGGAGTTGGGTACAGGTTGGGCAGAGGAGGNAACAGTCATCAAGTTTTATTTTCAATAAATCTTCTTGAATTAGATTATTAANTTTTCTTTTTTTTTCTTATTTNNGAAAAAAANTTNTGCATCATTTTTTTNGATTCTTNNTCTANCAGNCCNCTTTNTACTAAAACTTTATGATTCAAATTATNATTTGATAAAATATTAAATTTAGACATTCCTCCANATTTCNTATCNGTCATAGCCCAAACAACTTTCTTAATTCTNGCAGAAACAATGGCNCCNGAACACATTACACATGGTTCTTTTGTAACATACATTATACAATCATTTAATCTCCAATTTTTAATGGNATTNGCCGCTTGCGTTATTGCTAAAATCTCAGCATGNGCAGTTGGATCATTGAGAAGNTCTATTTGGTTGTGAGCTTTAGCGATAATTTGGTCATCNANTACGATAATTGCACCACACGGTATATCTCCATTTTTTTCAGCAAGANAAGCTTCTNNTAAAGCAATTTGCATNTAAAAATTATCTAATTCTCTTAATTTCATAATATTATTTATGTTGGTAAATTAATATGTTCTGATATTTATNATTTAATATTATGAAAAATAATAAAAANAATAAACTTTTAGTTAAAGATTTTACTGANGATGAAATTATTGGAGTTTTGTCATCTTATCAAACNGTTAGAAAAGNNTTAATAAAAGGTATTGGNGATGACTGTGCANTTTGCCAAACTGAAAATAGTAGTTTCNATAATGTNTATACTTCAGATGCTACTATTGAAGATATACATTTTAATTCAGNCGAAAGACCNGAAAGAATTGGAAATAAAGCAATTGGAAGAGTTNTGAGTGATTTTGCGGCTATGGGTGCTGANCCCAATTGGTTTTTAATAAATCTTTCACTTCCANAAAATTACAAAATAAGTGATCTTAAATGTATTTATTCAAGAATTAAAATNATATTAGACGAATATAATAGTTCAATAATTGGAGGAGATTTAACAAAATCTGAAAAATTATCATTTAANATTTTTGGTGTTGGAAAAATTAAAAATAAAAAAGTCGTGTATAGAAATAATGTAAATGCTAACGAAANGATATGGTGTACTGGACAATTAGGCCATAGTTTAAATGGTANACATTTAGATTTTAAACCNAGAATTCAAGAGGGTAAATGGTTAAGTGAATANGGCCATGCAAAGTCTATGATNGATATAACAGATGGTTTAGTTAAAGATCTAGATAGATTGTTAANAAATAATNACGGAGCAATATTATATGAAGATATNTTNAAAAAAATGTCNAATATTNATNATGTATTATATAATGGAGAAGATTATGAATTACTTTTTACATCCTCTTCAAATCCAAATATTTTGCNTAATAATTGGGAAAAAANTATTTTCATGTGAATTGAATTGTATTGGNCATATAACAGATAGATTGAATATTTATTTAAAAAATGATAACNANGTTAATTTATTAGAGGTAAAAGGTTTCCAGCATTTTTAATGTTTTAAATAATGAAAAATAACAAGTCATTTGATTCATCTTTACAAGATGTCGTATACAGCTTAGATGTNGGAATAGGATTAAAAATTCTACGCGGTTTGTTGTATTTNTTATTAGTTCTAATAACATTNCTNATTTATCAAGCTACTCAATTTCATGGTTTGACNTCAGCAGAAGCAATGGANCTTGCTCAATTAGGAAGAAACTTTTCGTTTCAAGAAGGATTAGTNACAAAAAATATTTCTCCAATGACNATTTATGAAGTNGAAAAATTTAACCAAACTCCNGAAATAAATAATCATCCAAATTTAATACACCCTCCTGGNTATCCAATTTTATTATCCTTTGGATATAAATTTTTTCAAACTCTTGGTCTTGATCCATTTAGTTTANGNGGTTCTATTAAAATGCCAGCAGAACAATGGGTTATAATTCCACTCAATCATTTGTTTACATTGTTAACNGGATNTCTAATTTTTTCTATTGGAAAGCATCTTTTNTATCGAGAAATTGGATTTCTNTCTATGACAATATATTTTTTAAGTGATATTGCATGGCAAACATCAATATCTGGTTTGAATTTATCAATGGCAATATTTTTTAGNACAGCGGCTTATAGATCAATTATTATTTCGATAAGATATAATTTAGAAGAGAATAATAGGACTCGTTTTTTTCTACATTTTATTTTTTCGATTATTTTTTCTGCTATTGCTTTTTATTCAAGATTTCTTAGTGCCTTTATAGTAATAGGTATTTTAATATATTTGTGGCTTTGTTTAGGTAAATTTAGAGGCGGAACATCTTATTTTTTTATTTATCTAATCTTATTTTTGTTACTAATAACTCCTTGGCTTTTAAGAAATTATTTTATTTCTGGAAATCCATTTGGTTTTATATTCTATACTGCATTACAAGACACAGTTTCATATCCAGACGTTACATTTTTAAGGGAATATGCAAATGAGATAAGTTTTAAAGAAATAAGTAATGAGCTTAAACAAAAGTGGATTTTAAATTATTCAGGAGTATATCAATCGTTGATACCTGGTGTTGGAGGAGGGTTATTAATTTCCTTCTTTATAACAACATTTTTCTACAAATTTATTAGACCAAATATCAATTATCTTAGAACGTCTATAGGAATTTGTGCGATAGTATTTATTTTTGTTGCAGGATTTTTTTCGGATTCATCCATTAGTTTAATTAATATGTTTTGGCCTTTTGTTATTATTTTTGGATTGTCATTTTTTTACATACTTCTTGATAGATTAAATTTTAGTGCACGATTATATGTTGTCATCGCTAAATGCTTTATTGTGGGTCTTACCATAATTCCTTTTGGATTACGCTTGATGCCGCCTCATGAAGGTAGACCATATCCTCCTTACTATCCTCCATACATTACAATGGTTTCATCAGAATGGATGAATGACAGGGAGGTAATTTGTACAGATATGCCATGGGCGACAGCTTGGTATGGCAATCGAATTTCAATTTTACTACCTAAAGATTTAGAACAATATTATTTGATTAATGACTACAAACAATACATTAGTGCAATATATTTTACTACATTAACCAAAAATAAGCCCTTTTTAGAATTAGTTAATGGATACGATAAGGACTGGATGGATATAATGAATGGAAGACTACCTACTGACTTTCCTTTAAAATCCTTAATTAATCTTAATAAAATTGATCAGACATTTTTAAGTGATAGTGAAAGATGGAATAATAGTTCACCTGAATAAATTAATAAACGAGATATAATATGCGAGTTATTTTTATTGGCTCTTCAGAAATAGCAATACCATCACTAGAGAAAATTTTAGATTCATCAAATCATAATATCGTTGGTATAATTTCTCAGCCTGATAAGCCTGCTGGAAGAAAGCAGAAGTTATCCTCAACCGCTCTTAAGTCTTTTGCTTTAAGTAAAGGATTATCTGTTTTTACTCCAGAATCAATATCATCTACAAATACCCATGATTTTTTAAAAAATTTAGTTTTTGATATCTTTATTGTTGTTGGTTATGGTCAATTTATTCCGGATGAAGTTATTAGCCTTGCGAAATTTAAAGCAATAAATTTACATCCTTCATTGCTCCCACAGTATAGAGGGGCTAGCCCAATTCAATACTCGTTGTTAAATGGTGATAAGAAAACAGGAATTTCAATTATTAAAGTTACAGATAAAATGGATGCCGGTGATATAATCTTACAAAAAGAGGTCAATATTGATCATCAAGATAACTTCCTAACTTTACATGATAAATTAGCAACGATCGGCAGTAATGTTCTTATTGATGCCTTAAATAATATAGAAAATAAATCTGTTATTGGAAAAGCTCAAGATGATAGCAAGGCTACTTTTACAAAAAAAATATTAAAAAAAGATGGNTTAATTAANTGGATGGATTCAGCGGAAAATATTTACAACAAAATAAGAGCATATAATCCATGGCCTGGTTGTTATTCTTTTTTACCGACTGGTGAAAGAATAACAATTTGGAAAGCATCGATTACATCTAATGAGGGTAGTCCAGGATTAATTATTAGTGACAAATTTATAATAGCTACAGGAACAAAATCTTTATCTATATTAGAATTACAGATTTCAGGAAAAAAGAAGATGGATATAGATTCTTTTTTGAATGGAAATAAAATTAGTAAAAATCAAAAAATGATAATTAATAAAAATTAATTATTTCTTTTTATGTCTATCAGCGCGACGTCTTTTTCGTCTTTTATGACTAGACATTTTTTTCTTTCGCCATTTTTTAATTGTACCCATAAATAAATCCTTTGTTATAAAGTGGAGAGAATATTTATTAATTTACTATTTTATTCAAGTTTATTTCAATAATTCCTTCAGCTCCAGATTCTTTCAAGGATGGAATAATTTCTCTTACCATTGATTCATCAATAACTGTTTCAACAGCAAACCATCCGTCGTCAGTAAGTTTGTTCACTGTAGGTGATTTTAGAGCAGGTAAAAGTTTTTTAACTTTGATTAGATTTTCTTCCTCAACATTCAATTTTAATAATACTTTATTTTCAGCATCGTAAGCTGCTTTAAGCAACAATGATAAACTTTCTAATTTACATCTTTTCCAATCAGAATCCCATGCGTTTTTTGAACAGAAAAATTTGGTATAAGATTCTAATAANGTATCTACAATGCGTAAATTATTTTGTTTTAAGGAAGAGCCAGTTTCNGTTACATCAACGATGGCGTCAACNAATTCAGGAACTTTTACTTCAGTAGCCCCCCATGAAAATTCAATATTTGCTTTAATACCTTTTTCTTTTAGCCATTTTTCAACTAATCCAACCCCTTCAGTTGCAATAGATTTTCCTTCTAAATCTTCTACATTCTTAATATCAGAATCATTTGGAACAGCCAGAACCCATCTAACAGGTTTTTTTGATTGTTTAGAGTAAATTAAATCACATAAATCAATTACATTTGAATTATTAGCCTGAATCCAATCCAAACCGCAAATTCCAGCATCAAGCATTCCATTTTCGACGTATCTGCTCATCTCTTGTGGTCTTAATAGTCTTAATTCAATACTTTCATCATCAATAGAAGGAAAATATGATCTACTACCNCCAGTNATATTAAAACCAGCTTTTTTAAATAGTGAATAAGTTGGCTCTTGAAGACTTCCCTTGGGTAAACCTATTATTAATTTTTTCATTTATTTAATTCTCATTATTGTGAGTGATGAAATATAAGGAAATATTTAAATTAGTCCAACAATTGTTGAAAAAATATCTCTAGCTTTTTAAGCTTATCAAATATCCTAAAAATAAACAAATCATCCACGGAATAGTTCTAAACCAATTTGTTATAATAAGTTTATCAACGATTACTTTATCATATCCCTCTTGCTGCAAGAGATTATGACAAGGAACCGAATAAATAAAAGTTACTATCCAAACAATTAAAATCATAATGATAGAAAGATAACATAAAAATGTGTTTTGAGTTAGGCATTGAGAAATAATTATAACAGGTTGAATAAGCATCAATGGACCAACAATAATAGATATTTTTTGCATATAGCTGTGATGCCATTCAGAAAAAACCTCTACATTTATATTATGAAATGCAGGATAGATTATTAATTGGACNAATAAAATTAGCATAAATAATAAAGAGTCAATTATAATTCTTATTGTGTTAATTTCACTCATCTGTTAATCCATATTTTTTACATTCAAGCATAGCAAACCTATCAGTGCAACCGGATACATAATCACAAACAGTTCTATGGAGACCATTATCATTAATTTTTGATTGAGCAATTTTTCCTAAAGTTTCTGGATTTTCTAAATAAAAATTAAATAATTTTCGCATTAAATTTACTCTTTTTTGAGTCTCCTTAGATACTTTGGGATGAAAATAAAGATTTTCGAACATAAAAGTTGTAAANTCGTTAAGAATAATTTGAAGATTATCGCTAAAACCAATAATTTTTTCTGAGCAATTCATGATGTCATTAACTGATTTTGGATTAAATCTTAGAAGTTTAATTTCTGCTTGTTTAATTACATCGTCAACTTGAATTTCAATCATAGTTCGGATAGTNGCCTGTATAAGTTGTTTTGTTGTAGCNTGCTTATGGNGATNTTTTGCTTTTTCAAAAGCTAGTTTCCAAAACTTAGTTGAGAGCAATTGCTCTAGTGAAACGATTCCAGCTTCAATTCCATCATCTACATCATGGGCTTGGTAGGTTAAATCATCAGCTATATCTGCAATTTGAGCTTCAAGTGATTGATGTGGTCCAATATTATAACCATTAAGTTTGGCGCTCTGTTTTTTTGATTCATGCTTTAATAATCCTGCACGAACTTCCCAAGTTAAATTAAGTCCCGAAAACTTTGGGTAAGGAGATTCTAACTCCTCAACACATCTTAAGCTTTGAAGATTATGATCAAAACCTCCATAACCCGNCATTAATTCATTTAANACTCGTTCTCCTTCGTGGCCAAAAGGGCTATGACCTAAATCATGAGCTAAACAAATACATTCTGTTAAATCTTCATTTACATTTAATGTTCTNGCAAGTGTTCTTCCGACTGCTGTCATTTCCATTGTATGAGTAAGTCTAGTTCTAAAATGATCAGCAATACCGTTTACAAATACTTGAGTCTTATATTCTAATCTTCTAAAACATCTACTATGAAAAATTCTATCTCTGTCTCTTGCAAAACATGTCCTAGATAGATGAGGCTCTTCTTTATAAACTCTTCCATTGGAATCTGAGCTTTTACAGGCATATGAACTTAATTTTTGGTTTTCAATATCTTCCCAATCTTTTCGTGTAAAATTCATAATTATAATATATTATTAAAAAATAAATTAAGCAAATCGGAGAACAAAAAAATGTTTGAAAAAACAATTTCAAAAAAAACAGTATNCCAAGGANCTATCTTTGACATTGANGTGCATAAAATTGAATTTCCTAATGGAAAAAAATCATCACGAGATGTTGTTGTTCATGGTCCTGCAGTTGCTATTGTTGCTCGTCATGAAAATGGTAAATTTTTATTCATTAATCAATTTCGAAAATCACAAGAAAAGGTATGTATAGAGGTTACTGCAGGGTGCTGTGATGAAGGTGAAGATAATATAATTTCAGCTAAACGAGAGCTTTTAGAAGAAACAGGTTTTATATCAAATAAAATATTTTCATTAGGAACAATTGCGCCACTTATTGGCTATTGTACGGAAAAAATTGAAATATTCTTTGCTGAAATTTCTGGTGAAGCTGGAGAAACAAATTTTGATTCAGATGAATATATTGAGACATTTTTTATGTCAGAAGATGAGGTAGATAAAAAAATTAAAGATAATGAAATTTTCGATGGAAAAACACTATCTGCTTGGATGCTTTATAAATTAAATTTTGGATAATTTGNTTTCTAATGCANAAAATAGTGAAGTTTGAAGTTGTTGTTAAGAAACTTTCATTACATATTTTCGATCATTGCTTTTCCAAAATTACTACAAGACAGAAGTTTTGCATCATCCATTAATCTTTCAAAATCATATGTAACTCTCTTTTGACCAATTGCTCCATTCATACCTTTTATTACAAGGTCTGCAGCTTCTGTCCACCCCATATATCGAAGCATCATTTCACCAGAAAGAATTAGTGATCCTGGATTCACTTGATCTTTGCCAGCATACTTTGGTGCTGTACCATGCGTTGCTTCAAAAATAGCTATTCCTGTTTGATAGTTAATATTAGCTCCTGGAGCAATCCCAATTCCTCCGACACATGCAGCTAAAGCATCAGAAATATAGTCACCATTTAAATTTAATGTTGCTATAACATCATATTCTGCTGGTCTTGTAAGAATTTGTTGAAGCATGGCATCAGCAATAACATCTTTGATTATAATGTCTTTTCCTGTATTTGGATTTTTAATAGTGTGCCAAGGACCTCCGTCTAATGGNATAGCTCCAAATTCTTTTATAGCTGTTTCNTAACCCCAATCACGAAAAGCTCCTTCTGTAAATTTCATTATATTNCCTTTGTGAACTAATGTTACAGATTCTCGATCATTATCTATCGCATATTGGATTGATGCCTTTACTAATCTATGAGTACCTTCTTGNGAAACAGGTTTGATTCCAATTCCAGAAGAATTAGGAAAACGTATTTTAGTAACATTCATTTTATTTTGAAGGAAATCTATTACCTCTTTTACTTCTTTTGTATTCGCTTGATATTCCACACCTGCATAAATATCTTCCGAGTTTTCTCTAAAAATAACCATATCCGTTAAATCAGGTCTTTTAACTGGAGAGGGAACGCCTTCGAACCATCGAACAGGACGCTGACAGACGTATAAATCAAGAAGTTGTCTTAAAGCAACGTTTAAGCTTCTTATTCCACCACCAACAGGTGTTGTTAATGGACCTTTAATTGCAACCATAAATTCTTTTACAGCATCCAAGGTTTCATCTGGAAGCCACGTATTATCACCATAAATATCTACGGATTTTTCTCCGGCATATATTTCCATCCATTCAATTTTTTTATTTCCTTGGTATGCTTTTTCTACAGCAGCATCTAAAACGGTTTTCATTGTTGGGCTTATATCAATTCCGATTCCATCACCTTCAATAAATGGAATTATGGGATTATTCGGAACTTCAATACCATCATTTCCTAATATAATTTTTTCACCTGTTAGTGGAAGTTTTATTTTATTGTACGACATTTAAAATCCTTTTTTGTTTATTTTAAAAATTGTGTATTATGAGAAGTTTCAAATTGTTCAATTGATTTTATATGGGACAAACTTTCTGCAATATCATCCATACCTGAAAGTAATTTATCTTTTACAGAAATATCTATTTCAAAACTAAATTCTATTTCATCAAAAATCAATTTTTGAATTTCAAGATTTACTGTTGCATAAAGAGGTTCATCTTTTTTTGACAAATTGAAAATTTTATCAACATCATCGCTACTAAGTTCTATTGCTAAAATACCATTCTTTGAACAGTTATTTTTAAAAATATCAGCAAATCCCGGAATTTCTCCAACCCGCGGAGCAATAACAACTTTGAATCCTTGCTGAGCAACAGCCCATACGGCATGCTCTCTACTTGAACCACATCCAAAATTATTTCGACCAATTAGGATTGAAGCATTTTTAGCTTTAGGATGATTTAATGAAAAATTTAAATTGTCCGAGCCATCATTGTTATATCGCCAATCAGAAAATAGGGCAGGTCCAAATCCAGTTCTTTTAATAGATTTAAGATGTTCTTTAGGAATTAACGCATCTGTGTCAATATTTGCTCTATCAACAGCACATACAGTTCCAGTAAATGTTTTAAATTTTTCCATTTATAATTCTCTAACATCAACAAATTTACCATGAATCGCAGCAGCTGCAGCCATAGCTGGGCTTACAAGATGCGTTCTTCCTCCACGACCCTGTCTTCCCTCAAAATTTCTATTTGATGTTGAGGCACATCTTTCTTCAACTTTTAATTTATCTGGGTTCATTGCTAAACACATTGAACAACCAGCAAATCTCCATTCAGCCCCAGCATCTTTAAAGATTTTATCTAATCCTTCTTTTTCAGCATCTTTCCTTACCTTTTCAGATCCTGGAACAACAATAACTCTAACTCCTTTAGCAATCTTATTACCATTAATAATTTGTGAGGCTGCCCGTAAATCTTCAATTCTTCCATTTGTGCAACTTCCAATAAAAACCGCATCAATATTAATGTCTTTTATTGCAGTTCCTGGTTGAAGTCCCATATAATTAAGTGCGTTACGAATATCATCTTTATTATATATATCCGAACTATCAAATTCTGGAACTTTTCCATTTACCCCAACAACCATACCAGGGCTGGTTCCCCAAGTTACATTTGGTTCCATTTCCTCGACATTTATAGTAATTGTCTTGTCGAATACTGCATCTTGATCCGAATATAATGATTTCCAATATTCTAAAGCTTTATTTAACTCTTCTCCCTTGGGAGCAAATGGTCGATCTTCAGCAGTAATATAATCATAGGTAGTTTGATCTGGAGCTATTAATCCGCATCGAGCACCACCTTCAATAGCCATATTACAAATAGTAAGTCTTCCCTCCATAGAAATTTCTTTTAACGCGGGTCCGCAAAATTCAAAAGCACAACCTGTACCGCCTGCTGCACCAATTCTTCCAATTAATTCCAGAACTAAATCTTTAGCAGTAACTCCTGTTGGTAATTTTCCAATATATTCAACTTTATACTGCTTTGGTTTTTTTTGCCTTAACGTTTGAGTTGCTAAAACATGTTCAACTTCTGATGTACCAATACCAAATGCTATTGATCCAAACCCTCCATGTGTTGCTGTATGGGAATCTCCACAAACTATTGTTGTACCTGGTAACGTTATGCCTTGTTCAGGACCAATAATATGAACAACTCCTTGTTTATCCGAATCCATTCCATAAAATCGAATATTATGTTTTTTACAATTTTCTTGAAGTGTAGAAACTTGAGTTTTTGCAATTGGATCTTTAATTTCAATTCTACTATCTGTGGGAACATTATGATCCGTTGTTGCAAATGTTAATTCAGGATGTCTTACTGATCTATTATTAATCGCTAATCCCTCAAAAGCTTGGGGGCTTGTAACTTCATGAACAAGATGACGATCAATGTACAAAAGAACTTCTCCACTAGGAAGCTCCTTCACCACATGCTGATCCCAAATTTTTTCAAATAATGTTTTTCCCATATCCTAAAACCTAATTCATAAAAAGATTGATGATTATAAAGAGCGATAAAATGTCTTCAAGTCATATCAATGAAATTTAATTTTGATAAAAATCCTTTTTTTTCCAAGCACCCGACTTAATATTTACGAAATTATTATGTCTTTTTTGAGAAGTAATCTCGTTCCATTTCTTTTTTTTTGAATCAATCTCATTATTTTCTTTGTTATTTTTTTCGCTTTCCATTCAAAACCTCTCTAAGGGTACTGACTTGTGACATCCAATCCTAAAGTATCGTCAAAATTGAATAACTTGTTTATTACTTGCATAGCATTACCTGCCTGACCTTTCATGAGATTATCTATATACGAAATAATTCTTAGTTTATTAGTCCTTTCATCTATATCAACGATAAGATTACAAAAGTTTGTTCCTCTAACATCACTTAATGAAGAATCTTCTTCCTTTGTTAAAACTCTTACAAATGGAGAATTAGTGTAAAAATTTTTGTATATATTAACTACATCATTTAAATCATTTTTTTCTAATAAACTTCCGTAACAAATACTCATTATCCCTCTGCATAATGGAACAAGTTGTGATGTAAAAGTTATATTAATATTTTTATCAGAAAGTAGATTTAATTGTTGTTCGATTTCAATTATATGTTGATGACCTGACAATCTATAAGCATTCATATTTTCATATCTAAACGAATAATGTAACTGACTATTAATTTTTTTACCTGCACCCGATGTCCCCGTTTTGCAATCACAAATTATTGAACTAAAATCAATTAAATTATTTTTTACAGCAGGAGAAAGAGCTAACAGACAACTTGCTGCAAAACATCCAGGATTTCCAATTAATGTATTGTTTGAATCTAAATTATGAAGTTCAGGTAAGCCATATTGTGTTTGATTTAATAAATGAGGACTTTTATGAATAATTTTTCTACCAATAAAATTTATATATTGTTCATATTTACTCATATTGTTGAACCTAAAATCACCACTGTAATCAATAACCTTTGCCCCTCTATTAAGATCATCCTCTGCTGTGCACATTCCAACCCCATCAGGAGTTGAATAAATTACAACATCAAATTTATCATTNACNGAAATATGGTCAGGAGANACAATTTCTATATCGCATTTTCCTTTAAGATGAGGNTAAACATCCGACATTAATTTTCCAGTATCGGATAGACTTACCAAACATCCAATATTTATATTNGGATGTCTTANAATAAGTTCAGTTATTCCNACTCCACCATAGCCTCCAGCACCAACAATTTTAGCAGTNATCATTTTTTTTCTCCTAAGAATCTGNATATTAGATAAAATTATTATAAATATTCAATCATTTTTCTTAATTCGAAAAATAGTTGATCTTAAAATTGTTTTTTGTTCTTCAATATTNTTGCATAANAGNAAATAGGAAAAAATCCCAAATAATATTGATAAAAGAGTTATTAAAAGTTCATTAAATTTATTGGTANAATTAAAATTATCNAATAATANATTATAAAAAATANAAACTAAAACTCCCATCAATAAACTTCTTATTAAAATATTNAAAAACTTACGTAACAGACCTTTNAGGGATAAAGTAGGAATNTTTTTGATAAGACATTTCATAAGTAAACATATTCCTATTCCCTCACTTATTACTGTTGANAATGCTAATCCACTNTGTTTCCAAAATTCAGGCAGTGAATATATGGAAACTAAATTTAAAATAAAATTTAAAAATACAACCACTAATCCTATCTTNACAGGTGTTTTTACATCCTGAATGGAGTAGAATACAGGTATCATAAGTTTTGAAAGACTGAATACAATTAATCCTGGAGAATAAAATATAAGAGCTCTTTTAATATGTTGAATCGAGTTCTCTTCATGATTCATATTCCATTTAAATATTGTTTCAATAATTGGTTCTGCCAATATGAATAATCCTATAAANGCAGGNATCATTAAATAAAAAATAAATCCGATAGAATTAATCAATGTATTNGANATACCAATCAAATCTTTTTTGGATGCTTTTTCNCTAAATGATGGTAATAAAACCGTNCCAAAAGCTGTTGCAATAATACCTAATGGAAGATAAATTAATCTCTCGCTNTATGTNAATGCTGCAGGTGCCCACGAACCAANATACATAGCTAAAAATTTATCAATAACTACATTAAATTGTGTAATTGCAGCGCCNAGGGCAATTGGTAACATAAGNAATAATATTTTTTTTACTTTTTTATCTTTAAAAGGGTTTGAAAACCTAATTATCGCACCTTTTTTAATCAT
Source organism: Kiritimatiellaceae bacterium (assembly GCA_002712105.1). Taxonomy (GTDB): domain Bacteria; phylum Verrucomicrobiota; class Kiritimatiellia; order Kiritimatiellales; family Pontiellaceae; genus Pontiella. Next base: position 3,448 of record PASA01000007.1, on the reverse strand, counting down.
AACAGGAATATGAAAAGANAGTTGAGCNATCCCCGCAATTATTACAGACCAACTAAGAACAAAAATTTTATTTANTTCTGAANTACAAATAGGAAATACAAATATCATACANATAATTAAAATTAAATTTAANAAAATAGGTGAGAAGGCNGATGTTGAGAAATGACCCAGTGAATTAAGTGTTCCCATGCATAATGATGTAAGACAAATAAATATTAAATATGGGANCATGATNATNGACAAGTCAATTGTTGTTAACCATTTNTNATTTAAATGCTCAATATTTGATAATTGAATGAATATGAATATTCCTATTATNGTAATNGACAATAGAATAATGAGTAATAGTGTTCCAATTTTTTGATTNAGTTTCCATGCNNCCTCAATTCCATTTTCATTTTTAGTTTTTANAAAAATTGGNATAAATGATGCCGATAGTGCGCCTTCTCCAAATAGTCTTCTGAATAAATTAGGAATAGTNAAGGCNACATAAAAAGCAGAAACNGTTAAAGAAGTNCCTCCAAAAAAATTAAATATTAAAACATCTCTNATCATTCCTAAACATCTACTAATAAATGTAAAAAAACTAACTACACTNACGGATTTGATTAAAGGATATGCTTTNAATTCTTTCATTTTTATATTTTAACTGAATNAATAATTAAAATATGATATCTTTTTAGATTATTAATTCAAATAGGAAATAATTAATGAATTTTGAAGTGGGTACAGTTCTTTCAGGCGATAAAGAAAAAATTACTTCCTCATATAGTAAAATGCAATCACAACCTATAGATTGGAATTTATCTACTAAAAAAGTAAGTTCNTTAAGAAGATATCAAACTACAATTTCTGACCCNGTCTCNATTTCTGGTCCTGGTACTTTTTTTGGAAAGGAAATTCGAAATATTTCCCTTGAATCAACAACTTTAGAGGGATGGTGGCTTGATAGGGTAGATTTACCNAATGCATTACCAATTAGAGTCAGCATAGCTAATGTTTGGACAACGGGACAGATTGTAAGCAACATCGTTTTAAGAAGTGGAAGTTCTCATAATTATGTAAGAATGGTGGAGCATTTGATTGCTTTGAGAATGGGAATAGGAATTGATAATGTTATCATAAAATTAGATTCAGGTGATCCTCCGTTATTTGATCAAGGTAGTTTAGATGTTGTGCATGCCTTTGACCGAGCTAAAAAAATAGAAACAGATAAAAAAGTAAATTATTTAACTGTTCCCAGTGCTGTTACAATAGGAGGAAACAATGATGAATTTGTAACATTATCTCCACCTCTTGATCCTAGTAATCCGCAACTGACTGTGGATTGCGCAATAGATTTTAAAACTCATATTGGAAAACAACGAATTATATTTCCTGTTTGCGATGAATTAATTCGATTAGCATCTGTGGCAAGAACCAATACATCATGGTTAAAAGTTATTTATTGCAAAACAATTGGGCTTCTTTTTGCGGATGTTAGAAATCTTGGATATAATAATAATAATGTATTAATCGCCAGTAAAAATAAATATATCAACCAACCTCGTTTAATATATAATAATAAATCATTAGAAGCTGTGTGGCATCGATCAGTCCTAGATTTATTGGCTGCGATTGCTCTTATACCTGATGGACGATTTGTTGGACATATTTCGTCCTATAAAGCAGGACATCGTTTAGATTGTGAATTGATTAGACAGCTTTACCTAAATCAAATTTTAGTTCCGTTAAATATTAATTAGTTAAAATTTACTTCCATAAATTCGCATAACCGTTTGTAATAACCATCTCTTTGAATCAATTCATTATGAGAGCCCTGATCAATTAATTCACCATTTCGCATGACTAATATTCTTTTTGCATTCCTTATAGTTGATAGACGATGAGCAATAACAATACTCGTTCTATTTTTCATTAGATTTTTTAAAGCATCTTGAATTAGTTTTTCTGAACCAGTGTCAACACTAGCTGTAGCTTCATCAAGTACAAACAATAATTCTGGACTTTGAGCTAATGTTCTTGCCATAACAATGAGTTGTTTCTGACCTAACGACAAACCTTCACCTCTTTCACTGAGACGAGTTTTATAACCATTTTTCATTTTCGATATAAATGAATCAGCATTAACAATTTTTGCAGCATTTTTAATATCCGATATTTGTAGTGTTTCGTTATTTAAACTAATATTATCGTAAATACTGCCGGTAAAAATAAATGGGTCTTGGAATACATATCCAAGCCTTCTTCTTAAGTCAGTTTTATCAAAATTTTTGATATTAATTCCATCAATTTCAATCGAACCTTTTTGAATATCATAGAATCTACCGATTAAATTTATTATTGTACTTTTTCCAGCTCCAGTAGCACCTACAATAGCAAGTGATTCCCCAGGATTAACTTCAAAGGATAAATTTTTAATCACCCAATTTTCCTCATTATAAGCAAACCATACATTTTCAAATTTTATATGCCCCTTTATTTTTTTAGGTTTAACTGGATTTTTTATATTTTTAATTTTTTCTTCATAATCTAAGAGATTAAAAACTCGTTCAATTGAGGCAATTGCTACTTGGAATGATCCTGCTTTTTCTGATAAAGAACCTAATGGTCTAAAAAACTCTCTTATCCATGCGAAGAAGGCAACTAATGTTCCTAAAGTCACAGCTGATGAATCATTTATTATCATTATTCCTCCAATAAATAGAGTCAAAGCAGTAGATATAGCTTGACCAGCTTCAACAGTTGGAAAATAAAGTGAAAACCAACGTACTTCGTCATAATAGGCTGATCTAAGTTTAAGATGCTTTTTATCAAAATCTTTTTTTATTAGATTTTCTCTATTAAAAGATTGAACTGTTGACATTCCTGAAAGATTTTCTTGAAGGAAGGCATTAAGATTGGCTTGTCTATCCCTTATATTCCTATTTGCATTAAGCAACCTCTTATTTACATAAACCATAAAAATAAATAATAAAGGTAAACAAATAAAAATAGTGATTGCCAATTGAGGACTGATGTAAATCATATAACTCATTATTCCGATCAGCATTACTAAATCCGCTATTGTGCCAAGAGCGCCATCAGTTACAAAATTTTGTAAACGTTCAATATCAGAAGTAACCCTTGTCATTAAAGTTCCGATAGGAGTTTTGTCAAAAAATCCTTGATGAAGATTTAGAACTTTTTTAAATACCCTAAGTCTTAAATCAAAAATAATTTTTTGACCGATGAATGCAGTTAATAATCCTTGTAAATATTTTATTAAATGACCTAAACCTGCAATTGATATATATAAAATACTAAGTTCAAATAATAACGAAATACGCTCATCAATGTTAGGATTAGACGTAATTAGGCATTGGTCAGTAATTTTTTGAATTATTACAGGCAAAAAATTGATGGCTAGAGTTGTTATAATGATAAGAACAAAAGCAAAAGTAAGAAT
>PASA01000006.1 GCA_002712105.1 Kiritimatiellaceae bacterium | reverse complement strand
AAGTTATTTAAAAACTACAAATATAATTGCGGCTGCTGAATTAACAGATGCCGATGCTATTCATCCTGGGTATGGATTTTTAGCAGAAAATGCACCATTCGCCGAAATTTGTTCTAACTGCAACATTACATTTATTGGCCCTTCAGCAGATTGTATCAGAAGAATGGGTGATAAAGCTATTGCTAGGGACACAATGAAAGCAGCTGGCGTGCCTATTACTCCTGGATCAGAAGGTGTATTAAATCATGTTAATGATGCAATTAAATTAGCAAATGAAATGGGCTATCCAGTTTTGTTGAAGGCGGTCGCTGGTGGCGGTGGTAAAGGAATGAGAGTTGCAAGAAGTGATGAAGAGCTAACTCAAGGATTTATGGCGGCTCAAGCTGAAGGAAAAGCTGCATTTGGTAATCCTGATTTGTTTATGGAAAAATACATTGAATCAGCAAGACATGTTGAGGTTCAAGTAATTGGAGATAATTTTGGAAATGTTTGTCATGTTGGCGAAAGAGATTGTTCTATTCAAAGAAGGCATCAAAAATTAGTTGAAGAAGCGCCTTGTCCTACATTAACTGATGAAGAAAGAAATGCCTTAGGAGATGCTGCTGTTAAAGCTGCTTCGGCAGTTTCATATAATAGCGCAGGAACATTAGAATTTTTATATGATGAAATTGCAAAACAATTCTATTTTATGGAAATGAATACAAGAATTCAAGTGGAGCATACGGTTTCCGAAGAAGTTACCGGGATAGATCTTCTTAAGGAGCAAATTAAAGTAGCCGCTGGTGAAAAACTATCATTTTCACAAGAAGATGTTACTGTTTATGGACATGCAATTGAATTTAGAGTAAATGCCGAAGACCCCTATAATAATTTCACGCCTGCTCCAGGCCCGGTAGAAGCAGTTCATTTTCCCGGAGGTCCAGGAATAAGAATTGATTCACATGTATATTCTGGGTATGTTATTTCACCTCATTATGATAGTATGATCGGAAAAATTATTGCAAAAGGAGTTAATCGAGAAGAGTCAATAAATAGACTAAAAAGAGCTTTGCAAGAGTTTACAATTGAGGGACCAAATACTACAGTTCCTCTTGGAGAATCATTAATGGACAATAAAAAATTTANAGAAGNAAGTTACAATACAGCTTACNTAGAAGTTTTTATGGATGAAGTTTTTCTTAAAGAAAAATAGTAGGGGAAAAAAATGGAAAACCAAACAGGAAATGCAGTTACTGATACACGAGATTTATCTGTATCTGAGTCATCAAATGATCAATACGGAAAAATAAAAATAAATAATAATGTAATAGCTGTAATAGCTCATGAAACAGCTCAGAAAGTTCAGGGTGTCGTTGAGCTTCATGGGTCATTAACAGATGGACTAGCTGAGATAATTGGTAAGAAGCCTAAAGATAGAGGTATAAGAATTGAAAAAGAAGGGGATGAGTTTTTAACTATTGATTTGTCTGTTGTAATAGAATTTGGAGTAAATATTCCAGAAGTATGTGTTAAAGTTCAAGGTGCAGTTAAAAAAGCAATTGAAAGTATGACAGGGCAAAAAATATTTGCTGTTAATATAGTTGTCCAAGGTATTAGAAGTAAAAATGAAGATGTGAATAAGGAGTTAAATTGAAAATAGCGGTAATAAAATTTTGGGATATTTTAGTATCTATACTTTTATTTTTAATAGGAATATTTTTAATTTATGACCACTTTTTTCAACCAAATTTTATTGATATTGATTATTACTATCATGAGTACTCGTTAGGAGCTATAATTGGGTTTCTTATTATATTTTCTGTTATAATAAGAGTTATAATTTTCATAAATTCTCGTAATGAAAGATTTGTTGATTTTGATTCAGATGATGGTTCTGTAGGAATAAGTGACAAAGCAATGAAAGATTTTGTAGATAGAGTTGCATATGAATTTTCATCTGTAAAACATGCTCATACAAAAGTTATTTCTACCAAAGGCAGTCTTGGATTTATTTTAAAAATTAAAATTTTAGAAGGTAATAATATCCTTGAGTTATCCCAACAAATGCAATCCAGAATTCGTCAAAGCGTCATGAGTTCTTTAGGTATTGAAAATGTTGAAAATGTATCAATAAAGGTTAGTGAAATAATTAAAAAGGATGTATCAAGTGAAGACAGCAATGATAATATTTCACTAAATCAGTAAATAACCATTATTTATGTTTTTTTTAAGAATACTGTTTTTTGTAGTTTTTATACTTTTATTTTCAGGATGTTTAACTTTTAAAAATTTAGGGCATGAAAATAATTGGTCTGAGTATTATCAAAAAATTATTCATCCTAAATCTCAAATCTTTATTAATGAAGCTTATTTAAAAATTCAATCTCAAGATTATGAATCAGACTTTTCAGTCAAGACAATCAATTTATATAGATCTAAGCTGAAATCTGAATATAAAAACTTTCTATTTGATGAAAACTTTTCACTCGTTGAAGTAAAAGAAGAAAATGCTGAAGAAATAAATATCTATGTAGGCGTTGATGTTGATCATCATAATTACTACTTCTTATTAGCCCATGAAGTTTTTCATTTAATTAATCCATATATTAAAGATTGGTATATGGAGGGACAAGCAACATTATTTGCAAAAAATTATTGTTTATCTAAAAATCTACTAGATAAAAATTGGATTAATATTTTAAATAAAAAAGAAAATAAAAGATATCTTGCATCATATAATTTAATAAAAGAAATAAAATCAATAGTTCCAAATGATTATAAAAAAATGATCAATTATACGATGAGAAAAGATGATAATAACTGGTTGAGTATTGATATTGATAAGTGGATAGACTCACTTGAGTTAAATAAAAAAATTATGGTAATTAATGTAATTAAAAAATATGAAAATATTTTAGTAGATGATACATCTACAACATTTTCTTCGCCTTCACATTAAAATACTATATACTAACAANAAATAATTTAAGATAGGGTAATTTTATGACAGCAAAACAAAAAGGTTTAGGTCGNGGTTTAGACTCTTTAATCTCGTCAAACACAAAAATTTACGATCAATCTCCGAATAATATNCAGAAAAATNTCTCAGAAGTATTTACGGATGATATTGTAACTAGCCCATGGCAACCACGAAANATTTTTGATAAAGATGCCTTAGAAGAACTAGTTTTATCAGTTAAAGAACATGGTGTATTACAACCATTGGTTGTAAGAAAAGTTAATGATAAATATGAATTAATTGCTGGGGAGAGAAGGTGGAGAGCTGCTAAAGCGGCATCATTGGAAAAAGTTCCAATAATATTAATTGAAGTTGACGATAAAAAAGCATTAGAAATTGCGTTAGTAGAAAATTTGCAAAGAGAAGATTTAAATCCAATTGAAGAAGCAAAGGGTTATTCTCTNTTAAAGGAAACATTTAATCTTACACAAGAGCAAGTATCTGAAAGGGTTGGAAAGGGTAGAACAACTATAACAAACGCACTGCGACTTTTAGAATTATCAGATTTTATTTTAGAAAAAATATCATCTAATGTTTTATCAGTTGGTCATGCAAAAGTTTTATTAAAAATATCTGATCATATTCAACAAAATGATATTGCTAAAAATGTAATTAGGGAAAATATAAGCGTAAGAGCCTTAGAAAAAATTGTTAAAAGATTAGGACTTCCACCAAAAAAGAAAAGAGCAGAAAAGGTTGATATTCCAAATGATTATTTAAAATCTTTGACTGAAAATCTTCATAGACACTTAGGATCGTTCGTTAAAATTATTCCATCAAAAACTTTAACAAATGGTAAAAAAGTAAAAGGAACTATTCAGATAAATTATCATAATAATGAGGAATTGGATAGAATCCTTCAAATAATAGGTTACCACGAAGAGTTATAGATTATTTAAAATTTAATAATGAATAATAAAAAAAATGATCTTAAATTAAATCTTGGAGTTCAGCCACTAGACACGTTAATGATAAAAAATAAATGGACGAATAATTTTATCGTTAAAAATTCCTTATCCCAATTAACGCATAAGCAACTACAAAAAGGTCGTAAGGGACGTCGTTTAACAGCGAAAATACAAAACAAGATTCTTGAATCAGTAAATATTTGCCTGTTTCCTAAAAAAGTAGAAATAGGTGACTTATTCACATATTATGGTAACAAAAGCTTAAGAGATTAGATGTGTCAAAAAAAATTATTAATGTGGTTGGTGCAAACGAACATAATCTTCAAAATATTAGTGTTCAAATTCCACGTGATGAATTNACGGTTATCACAGGATTAAGTGGTTCGGGAAAATCCTCATTAGCTTTTGATACTATTTATGCAGAGGGTCAAAGAAAATATGTGGAAAGCTTATCCGCTTATGCCAGACAATTTCTTGGCCAAATGCAAAAGCCTGATGTTGAATATATTGATGGTTTATCTCCATCCGTTTCAATTGANCAAAGAACTGCCAGCTCTAATCCTCGTTCCCTTGTAGCCACCACAACTGAGATTTATGATTACTTAAGATTAATGTTTTCAAGTATTGGAAAAACACATTGCTACAAGTGTGGTAAGNCTGTGATTAATCAGTCAGCTGAACAAATTGTTGATATTTTATTATCAAATGAAATAGATAAAAAAGTGATGATTTTGTCACCTGTAATTCGAGGAAAAAAAGGAGAGCATGCNGAAGTTATAAATNAAATNCGTAAACAGGGATTTGTAAGAGTTAGATTAAATGGAAAAATTATAGATTTAGATGATTTTCCAAAAATTAAAAAAACACAGAAACACACAATTGAAATNGTTATTGATAGATTAAAAATCACTAAAGAAATNAGAAGTCGTCTCACTGATNCCGTTGAATTAGCACTAAANAAGGGNGGTGGTTTAATAAATGTTCTTAGCGAAGGTGANAATGGATGGAACGAAAAATTCTTTTCTGAATTAAATGCATGTACNGATTGTGGAATAAGTTTTGAAAAACTTGAAGCAAGACATTTTTCGTTTAACAGCCCTTATGGAGCTTGTCCAACATGTCAAGGTTTAGGAACAAGACTTGTATTTGATGAAAAATTAATTNTTCCTGATCAATCTATACCTTGGACGAAAGCAGTTCACCCAATGAGGTTTGGTGGTAGAAGAATCGTNATATATTATAACAAATTATTACATGCTTTATCCTACACATTTAATGTTGATCCAGATATTCCNTTTGAAAAATTAANTAATGATTTTAAAGAAATTCTTTTACATGGTTCANNTGAANTAAATATAGAATATTATATGCGNAGAAAATTAGTTTCAAAGCCTTTNCCTGGTGTTTTCAAGTTACTTCAAAAAAGATTAGAAGATAATGAGATAGAAGGAAAAAGTCATAGGTTGAGAGAATATATGACNCGACTAAATTGTCCCACNTGTAATGGTAATAGGCTAAAACCAGAAATTCTTGCGTGTACTATTAATAANAAAAATATNAGAGAATTAATAAGTTTATCTGTAGAAGATGCCTATCGTTTTTTTCAAAATATAANTTTAAGTCCTCAAGANCNGCTTATAACTAAGGAAATAAATAAAGAAATACTATCTAGGTTAGGNTTTTTAATTGATGTTGGTTTNGAATATTTAACTCTTGATAGGGAAAGTGGTTCTTTATCTGGAGGTGAGGCTCAAAGAATTAAATTAGCAACNCAGATTGGGGCNGGNCTTGTTGGCGTGGTGTATGTTTTGGATGAACCTAGTATTGGGCTTCATCAAAAAGATAATGATCGATTAATAAAAACTCTAAAAGGGTTACGTGATCTTGGTAATACAGTAATAGTTGTCGAGCATGATGAGCAGACAATTCTTTTAGCTGATCATATTGTTGATATGGGACCATTAGCAGGAAAAATGGGTGGAAAAATTGTTTTTTCTGGNTCAGTAAATAATCTTCTTAAATCTAATACGCTTACAGCTAAATATTTGAAGAAAGAGTTAAAAGTAGAAGTTCCTGAAAAAAGAAATAAATCCGACAAAGGATGGCTTAAACTTACNGNAGCTTCAGAAAATAATTTAAAAAAANTAAATGTGAATTTTCCATTAGGTTTATTTACTTGTGTTACTGGAGTTTCAGGAAGTNGNAAAAGTACNTTAGTTGACACAACATTAAAAAGAATATTATCACGTCATTTCCATAATTCAAAAGATGCACCNGGAGAATATTCAAAAGTTGAAGGATTNGANCTTNTTGATAAAATGATTGTCATTGATCAATCNCCTATTGGCAGAACTCCTCGTTCTAATCCTGCAACCTATACNGGTGCCTTCACGGAAATTCGTGAATTATTTGCAAAATTACCATCNTCTAAAGCAAAAGGNTTTAAGCCNGGAAGATATAGTTTCAATGTAAAAGGNGGAAGATGTGAAACATGTAANGGAGATGGTGTTATTAAGATAGAAATGCATTTTTTACCTAATGTTTATGTTCCCTGTGAGCAATGTAATAGTCAAAGATATAATGCAGAAACGTTATCGATTAAATATAAAGGAATAAATATTTCAGACGTACTTAATTTGTCTATTAATGAAGCATTAGATTATTTCAGTGCGATTCCAAAAATCTATAATAAATTTAAAACATTACAAGATGTCGGTTTAGGATATTTAAAGTTAGGACAATCAGCTACCACATTGTCAGGCGGGGAAGCTCAAAGAATTAAATTAGCAGCTGAACTAAGTAAACGTTCTACTGGTAAAACTGTGTATATTTTAGATGAGCCTACTACAGGGCTTCATTTTGCTGATGTCCATAAGTTAATAGAGGTATTAGAAAGATTAAGAGATGAAGGAAATACTATAATTGTAATTGAGCATAATTTAGATATGATTAAACGTGCAGATTATATTATCGACATGGGTCCTGAAGGTGGAATAAATGGTGGTAAGGTGATCGCTTTTGGAACACCAGAAAAAGTATCTCAATCAAAATTATCTTTTACTGGAAAATATTTAAAAAATCTACTTTGATGTTTGTTATCTTAAAATCATATCAAAAAAAAATATTAGTTTTGAATAATAAAACCAAGACGTTTTAATTTCATTTTAAACTCCTCTGATGCTGATAATAACTTTATTTCAATATTACTAAATTCCCTTCGGCTTGGGTAATTTTTTCTAAACTCTTTAAAACGATTAGACTTTTCTAAAGTTTGTAAGTCTAAATTCTTTTTCATAAAATCGTTATCGTAATTAATATCGTAAGCATAACGTGTAATAGTATTGAGAGCACACTCATCTGATGGAAATAATTTTCTATTTATTGAAATAGTTTTTATGTCTGAAAATATTTTTTTATTTAGGTAATTGTTATAATCGTCAAAATTTTCATTGAAAAATTCGCAGTACTTGACTGCACAATCAATTGTTCCCATAAGTTTTGCTCGATAGGAATGACCAGCTATATGAGGAGTGGAGATAATCGAATATTTACATAATTCTTGATTGTAATTTGGTTCATTTTCCCATACGTCGGTAACTAGATATCCAATGTGGTTATTTTTTTTTGCCGAAATTAAGTCTTTTTCGTTACAAACCTCTCCACGAGATGTATTGATAAAGATGGAATTTTTTTTCATTAATTTTAGGAAATCATTGTTAACTAAATTTTTTGTAGACCATTTTCCAGATGTTGTGAGCGGCGTATGAATTGTTACAATATCTGCTTGAGGTAAAATCTTTTTTAAACTTTCTAATTTTGAATAATAATCTCCATTAGGTTTTTGAGATGCCCTAGGAGGATCGTTAATTAATGTTATTAAACCAATAGCTTCTGCATTACTGACAAGTTCAGTTCCAACATTACCACAGCCTATAATTGCAATCTTTTTTCCTTTTAAAATAATATTTTCCTTACTGGCAATTGATAATATTGCTGATATTACATAATTCGAAACACTAATTGCATTTGAACCTACAGCATCAACACAATAAATTTTATTCTTTTTTAACCATGTTTTGTCAATATGATCAGTTCCAGATGTTGCAGTCCCAACAAATTTTACAGGTGTATTTTTAAGAAGATGTTCATTAACAGTTGTTCCTGATCTCACAATTAAGGCATCTGTTTTTATTAGATCTTTATTCGATATATTTTTATCAGGTAAAATATTACAATTACCAAATTTGCTAAATATTTCACTAGCATTAAGAACGGATTCTGCACAGACAATATTCATAAATTAACCATGATGAGTTNNATGTTTAACCACAAGAGAATTTTTTATTTTTGACGAATTTTTTTTCTNAAAGCTTTGTCTTTTTCNGATGGNTGAATTTTACTATGAATACGGTGTCGATCATGAGATGAATTTTTTGACCANAAATGACTAAANAANAGCTTTGATGTTGCGGCAAAAAGTAAACATAGTGAAAGAACTCCCGTAAAAATTGAAGATATTAATCCTTTTTGAAAATAAATACCAGTGCCATCTTCNGCCTTAAAAAANGAAAGTGAAATTAACAGTCCAGAAATAAATACAATAANAAAAAGAAATNAAGCAATAGGNTCAGGTCTTAATTTAAATTGCGGNACTTTACCTTTTGGAAAAATAGACATTNCTCTCCTCTTTAATATCTTTACCCANNTAAGTAAGATATATATTATNATATATTATTTANAGTAAAAGAATAAATTTTTTATATGGATGAATTATTAAAAATAATAATACTAGCCATTGTGCAAGGTATAACTGAATTTTTACCTATTAGTAGTTCTGGACATTTATGTTTATTGAAGTGTTTTTTTGGACTTAATCAAGATGGAGCTTTAATAGAGATAGTTTTACATACTGGAACTTTGATATCTATCGTACTTTTTTATAGAAGAAAAATATTTAAAATTTTCAAATCAGCATTTAATAAAAATGAAGAGTCATCAAATTTTATATATTTTGTTATTTTAGCAATTATTCCGATTGGAATTATAGGATTTGTATTTGGAGACTCGGTTGAATATGTATTTAGTAATATTAAATTAGTGTGCTTATTTTTAATAATTACTGGAATTTTTTTGATATTTTCAAATTTTTTCAAAATTAAAGAATCAAATCTTAATTTTAAAAATTCATTTTTAATCGGGGTCGCTCAAATGTTTGCAATATTACCAGGAATGAGTCGATCTGGTATGACAATAGGAATGGGAAACATTATGGGAATCAATGTAAGAAAATCAGCAGAATTTTCATTTATTATTGCTATTCCTGTTTTATTTGGAGTGATTGTTAAATATTTTTATAATTTAAATTTGGATAATATTTCAATATCAATAGAAAATTTATTGGTTGGATTAATTGTTTCGTTCATTACTGGTTTATTGACATTAAAATGGCTAATTTCTTTATTAAATAAAGGAAAGTTTTGGTATTTTGGAATTTATTGTATTGGTATTGGTACATTTTCTTTTTTATTTTTTTAAAATTATTGAAATCTTATCCGTTATTTCTGCTTGCTCANTACGAATAGATTATACATATTTCAGAAATCTTCAGGGCAGGGTGTAATTCCCGACCGGCGGTATAGTCCGCGAGCGAATGTATATTTGCATGATGTAGTTTAATTCTACAACCGACCGTAAAGTCTGGATGGAAGAAGATAGCGCAAGGTTATGTGCTCCTAAAGAGTACACCCTGAAGGCCGTGCTGTTTTCAGGGAGAGTATAATTTAGGAGTTTTAATGAATAAATCATGTTTCGATCCAATCGAAGACGTCATTCAAGCTTTCTCATCTGGTGAAATAGTTGTCATGGTTGATGATGAAGGTCGTGAGAATGAAGGGGATTTAATTTGCGCAGCTGAGTTAGTTACACCAGATATCATAAATTTTATGATTACTCATGCTCGTGGATTAGTATGTGTTCCAATGACTGAAGATAGGTTAAGAAAACTTGGTCTTTCTCGAATGACACCTGCATACTCCTCAGATAAATATCATACTGCATTTATGGATTCAGTTGATGTAAGAGAAAATACAACAACAGGTATAAGTGCATTTGATAGAGCCGAGACTATAAAAGCATTAATTTCTGAAAAAAGTAGTGCTCAAGATTTTATTAAACCAGGACACGTTTTTCCGTTGAAATCTGTAAATAATGGAGTTGTGGAGAGGCCTGGACATACGGAAGGTACAGTTGATTTAGCAAAAATATGTAAATTAAAACCTGCTGGTGTAATATGTGAGATTCTTAATGAAGATGGTTCAATGATGAGGTTAAATGGTCTAATAGATTTTGCAAAAAAACATTCTTTGAAAATAACATCNGTTGATGAAATTGTTAAATATAGACAGAAAAATGAAGAAATTATTACACCCTTAAGACAGACAATTATGCCAACAAAATTTGGTAAATTTAAAATGATTTTATACGATTCAAAATTTGATAAGAAGGAACATTTAGCCCTTATTGTTGAAAAAAATAATCACATTCCACCGCTAGTTCGTATACATAGTGAATGTTTAACAGGAGACGTTTTCGGTTCTTCTCGATGTGATTGTGGCCAACAACTTGAGGAATCCATGAAGAAAATTCAAGATTATGGTCATGGAGCTATCATTTATCTTCGTCAGGAGGGTAGAGGAATTGGCTTATCGAATAAATTACATGCTTACGAGTTACAAGACAAAGGTTTTGACACAGTTGAGGCAAATTTAAAACTAGGGTTTAAAGCAGATGAAAGAGATTATGCATTAGGTGCCAAAATTTTAAAAAATATTAAAATGTGTGACATAAGACTTTTAACAAATAACCCAGCAAAAGAAAATGGATTAACTCACAATGGAATAAGAGTCATTGAAAGAATACCTATAGTTATTAGTTCATGTGAAACAAATTCATTTTATTTAAAAACCAAAAAAGAAAAGATGGGTCATTATATTTAATTACATGGAAAATTAAAATGAAGTTTATAATTGTTGCATCTAAATTTAACGAAAAATTAATGGATGAGTTAATAAAAAATACTAAATCTTCATTAATGGATTCTGGAGTAAAAGCAGATGATATAGATCTTATAAGAGTTCCAGGCGCTTACGAAATTCCACAAATGATTAATTTTATTCATAATTCTGTGATTAAAGCACCGGATAAAAGTATAATTTATATTGCTTTGGGAGTAGTCATTGAGGGAGAGACTAATCATGCCCAAATGATTATTGATACAACAGGTAAGTCACTATTAGATTTGAGTTTATATAAAAGTATTTTTATCGTAAATGAAATTGTTGGAGCCCCATCTTATAAAATTGCAGAAGCAAGATGTGTTGGTAAAGAAAATACAAGAGGATGGTATGCAGGCAAAGCAGCTATTGATCTAGTTAGTGAAATAAAACGTGTATCATAAAATTTNAAAAGAATTAATAATATGAAAAATTCAATTATTGGTAGAAGAAAAACAAGAGAATTAGTAGTTCAATTTCTTTTTCAAAATGAGTTTAATCCTATACCTGTAAACAAAGCACTTTCTTATTTTTGGGATGAGAACAAAATAATAGAAAAAGAAAAAACTTTTGCGGAAAAATTGATAAATGGAGTTTTAGATAAAAAAGATGAACTTGACAAAATATTGTCAAATTACACCAATAATTGGAAAACTGAACGACTTGGTTCAGTAGACCTTATTGTGATGAGGATAGCATTATTTGAAATTTTGCATTGTGATGATGTTCCTCCAATAGTAGCAATTAATGAAGCTGTACATTTTGCCAATGATTTAAGTAGTTATCAGTCNGGAAAGTTTGTTAATGGTGTTTTAGACAGTATTTTACATGAATTAGANTATCCCCAAAAAACATCAACAAATTCAAATGATCAATGAAAGATGATAATAATCAGTTTATGAGTTATGCAATTAATCTTGCAAAACAAGGANAAGGACAAACNGCTCCAAATCCACCTGTTGGAGCGGTTTTAGTAAAAAATGGAAAAATAATTTCAGAAGGATGGCATAAGAAAGCCGGTGATGCTCACGCAGAGGTCGAATGTTTAAAGCCATTTTCTAATCCGAAAGAATTAAAAGATACTGCGCTATTTGTAACTCTTGAGCCGTGTTCAACATATGGAAAAACTCCACCATGTGTTAAACGAATAATTGAATCAGGGGTAAGAAAAGTTATTATAGGAGCAATGGATCCAAATCCTATACACAACGGTAATGCAATTGATATATTAAAAGATAATGGAATAGAAGTTTTATCAGGTGTTTGCAAAGAGGATGCTGAAAATTTAATTGCTCCTTTTAAAAAATTAATTACTAAAAAATTACCTTTTATAACTTTAAAATTAGCTGTAACGATAGACGGTAAAATCTCAGATTTTAATGAAAATTCAAGATGGATATCGTGTGAAGATTCAAGGAAGGAAGTGCAAAAAATTAGAAAACGAGTTGACGCCGTTATGGTTGGAGCTAATACGGTTAGAAAGGATAACCCATCATTATATTCAAAACTTGATAATAATAGTTGTCCGTGGCGAATTNTTATTGGAAATAATATCCCAAAATCGTCAAATTTNCTTAATGACAAATATAAAGATAAAACAATAGTTATGACTGGAAATATAAAGAATATTGTTCAGGAATTAGCGATAAGTAAAAATATTATGCANATCTTATGTGAAGGTGGTGGTAATTTATCAACTCAATTANTTGAGGCTAAAATAGTTGATGAAGTAATTTTTTTTGTTTCTCCTAAAATNTTAGGATTTGATGGATTATCATCATTTAATTTTTCAAATTTATCTTTGAAAAATGCAAAAGAATTATCTTTTACAGATTTAAAGAAGATNGGAGAGGATATTATGATTAAAGCAAAGGTTAAAAATTAAAATGTTTACAGGAATTGTTAAACAATTAGGNATCGTTGAAAAAATTAATATAAATGATCTTTCTGGCAGGCTTCAAATAGTTGTTGCAGAAAAATTTGATAAAAATATCATTGTTGGAGACAGTATTGCTATAAATGGGGTATGTTTAACTGCATCTGAAATAAATGATAATAAATATTATTTTGATATTTTATCAGAAACTTTTGATAAGACGAATCTTGGTAATCTTCAAGTTGGACAAAAAGTTAATTTAGAACCGGGTCTAGCTTTAGGCGATATGTTGGGCGGCCATATTGTTACAGGTCATATTGATACGACAGGAATAGTTAATTCAATTGAGCAAATTGATAGAGATTGGAAATTCAATTTTATTTTCCCAAAAGAATTTAGCGATTTATTTGTAATGAAGGGATCAATAGCAATAGATGGGACATCTCTTACAATAGGGGAACTTGAGGATGATAATTTTTCTGTATATATAATCCCGCATACTTATCAAAAAACCATTTTTTCATCATATAAAAATGGTGACAAGGTTAATTTGGAAATGGATTTGCTTGGAAAATATGTGAAGAGAATTTTGTCACAAGGAGGTGGACAGCTCTATCATGACAAATTCAACAAATAATAATTCTGTTCTTATTACAGGATGTTCTTCAGGGATTGGATTATCTACTGCAAAATTATTGCACGAGCATAACTGGTGCGTATATGCAACAGCTAGAAAAGATGAAGATTTAAAAAATCTCTCATTAATTGGTTGCAAAGCTATAAAACTAGATCTTAACAATTTATCTTCCATAAATGAATGTGTTAATTTTGTTAGTAATGATTCTAAAGGTTCTTTATTGGCTGTAGTTAANAATGCTGGATATGGTTTGCCTGGTGCAATTGAAGATTTAGATTACGACAAAATTGTAAAGCAATTTAATGTAAATTTATTTGGTGCAATTGAATTAACAAATCAGTTAATTCCTATGCTTTTAAATCAGAAAAAGTCTAACATTGTATATGTAAGTTCATTAGTAGGTAGATTATCTCTACCTTTTATGGGGATTTACTCCGCTACTAAATTTGCTATGGAGGCTGTTGCCGATGCCCAAAGAATTGAACTATCTGATACACCAATAAAAGTATCTCTAATTGAGCCTGGACCTATTTCTTCAAAATTTTCAAAAAATTGTGCAGATCATATGGAGATATTAATAAATAAGAAGTCTAGATTTAACAATTTTTATATAAATTATTTTAAAAAAAGAGTTAATGGAGACCTTGTAGAAGATAATTTTAGATTGCCTTCTGAAGTTGTTGCCAAAAAAATATATCATGCGCTTAAATCAAAGAATTCAAAATCAAGGTATAAGATTACGATTCCAACTTATATTGCCGAAATAATGGTTAGATTTTGTAGCACAAAATTCAAAGATAAAATTATCAAAAAACAAATTTATAAACGTTTTTCCTAACCTATTATTATCTTCCTTATTCTCTATACCTTTCAATTTTTTCAAGAATAATTTCTGCATCATTTTTATCAATTTTTAGCAGCTTTCGTGCTTCTCTTTCTGCTTGATCAAAGTCTCTCATTTGAATGTAGGATGCGGCAAGCATATATAGGGAATCAGCATTATTTTTATCAATTTTTAAAACATTTAAAAATGAATCCTTTGCTGGATTATGTCTTTGCAAGAAATAATAGCTCATACCTAATTGGTAATGAGCAATTATATTATCTGGATCTGATTCAACAATCTCTTTAAAAATATTTATCGCTTCAGAATAATTTTTATTTGTTAATTCTAATTTACCTTGTCTTATTTTAACATCTATCTCTGTAGAAGTTAATATTGGACTATTTTCTTTTTTTTCTTCATTTATTTTTTGAATAAATTCAGTTCCCATTTGATAAAAGGGCATATTTGAAGAAGTATTTTCTATGTAAAACGAATAATGCGGCAAAGCTAATTTTTTATCGTTAAAATATTTATCATACAATACGGCTAGATTTAATCTTGCTGTTAAATATTCAGGATGTAATGCAACTAGATGATGGAGATCTCCCCTTGCTTGCAATAAATTTTTGTCATAAAATAGTTTAGTTATTATCCAAATATTTTTTAATGCAGGGTTTCTAGGATCATTTTCACGAGCTAATTTTATGTTATTATAAGCATCATCCCATTTTCTATTCTTAAATGCAATGCATCCAAGAAGTACTTGAGCATTAACATCATTGGGATTTTCTAATAAAAAATTATTTAATAGAATCTCTGATTCCTCAATTTTTTCTTCATAAAAAAGGGATGTTGCGTAGTTTAAAGCAGAATTGTTAAAATTGGTACTATACTCAACAGACTGTCGAAAATATTCACTCGATAATTTTAAATCACCAATTTCCCAAAGTGTTATTCCAAGCTGATTTGCGATGATTGCTTTTTTGTTTTGAGAAACTGTTTTTCTTAATGATTTTTCAAGCAATGATCTTGATCTAATATAATCTCCTTTTTTAATCGCAACTAGCGCTTTTTTATATTCAACATCACCTTTTTGTTTTCCACATCCAACAAAAAAAAGAAGTGTAAATATCGTTATACAAAAAGGTTTGATAATTTTTTTCATCACTTAATTTTCCTTAATCCAAAAAGATCTATTTCTTGGACCGTCAAATTCACAGAAATAAACACTTTGCCAAATTCCTAATTGTATTTGTGTATTTTCAACAAAAACGTTAGCAGAATTTCCCATTAAACTTGCTTTTACATGTGCTGCGCTATTGCCTTCAAAATGATTATAATTATTTTCCCAAGGGATAAAATTTGTCAAAATTTTATCCATATCTATTTTTACATCTGGGTCAGCGTTCTCATTAATTGTAATTCCAGCTGTGGTGTGAGGAATGAAAATAGATAANATTCCATTGGTAAATTTTTTTTTGTTTGCATAAGAAGCTATATATTTATCTATATTAATAAATTCTGTTCTTGAATGAGTTTTAATGTTAATGATTTCCATCNTNNNTTATAATAATCATTTATAATTTAAAGAGCAAAATAAAAAAGACATTATCAATATGAAAAGTTATAGTNTTAATTTAAATTTAATTTTGGAGATTTAGTATTGGATTTTTGGTTATCAGAATGGTTATCAATTTTTGTAATGTTAGTATCTTTAACTATTTCTGCTTTTTTTTCTGGATCAGAAACAGCTTTATTTTCACTATCAAATGATGATGTTGAAAAATTAAAAAGAAACAACCAATCAACTAAATCTCTTTTAAAGTTTTTTTTAAAAAATCCAAGCGGTTTGTTAATCTCGATTTTATTTGGTAATCTGATTGTAAACATTGTTTTCTTTTGTACAAGCGCATCTATATCTTTCCGAACTTCTCAATTATATAGTGGTACGATAAGTGGTTTTATAGGAATTATTACGCTTATTATGATAATTTTATTTGGGGAAATTATACCAAAAGCAATAGGAATGAGTTTTTCTAGAAGAGTAGTGATTTTATCATCTCCATTTTTAAATTTTTGGAATATTTTAATTTATCCACTAAGAAAAAATATTGATAAACTTGTTTCAAAAATTACACCGAATACAAATCCAAATATTAATCTTACTGAAGTAGAATTTAAAACTTTAATAGATTCAACGGTTCAAGTAGACGGTTTTGGAATCCAAGAAAAAGATATTGTCGAAAATATTCTCAAGTTGCATGAGGTGAGAATAAGAGAAATCATGATTCCTAGGGTGAATCAGACGTTCATTAACAAAAATTCTACTCCTGCTGAAGCCCTTAATTTAATTGAAAGAAATAATATTGACCAATTACCTGTTTATGAAAATTACGAAGAGAATATAATTGGATATGTTGAAACGGACTCACTTTTATTTGCAAATAAAAAAGATTCAATTTCAGATTTATGTATTGATTTGATGTTTTTTCCTGAAAATAAACACCTAGATGAAATGCTTAAAGAATGTTTAAAAAAAGATTTAAAAATAGTTGGTATTGTTGATGAGTATGGTGGACTTTCCGGAACGCTAGCATTAAAGGATATATTTAACTATTTTTTACTAGAATCTGATTCTAAAGAGACGTCATCTGTTGAATTGATTGGAGAAAATGAATATAGATTAAAAGGAAATTTAAATATTAGAGAATGGAGAGAGTTATTCATAGGATTTGTTCCAAACTATAATATTAGAAATATGTCTTTAGATACAGTCAGTGGACTTGTCATATCAATACTAAAAAAAATGCCAAGTGTTGGAGATACCGTTTTTCTTGGAAATCTATGTTTTACTATCGAAGAGGTTCGAAATAATAGAATTGAATTTGTCAAATTACAGTTATTAGATATTAGAAAAATAAAAAATGATTGATTTAATAATTATATTTTTAAGTTTTTTATTTTCAGGTTTATTCTCTGGAATAGAAACAGGCAGTTACTCAGTAAATAGAATTAAACTTAAAAGAAAAGTTTTAGAACGTAATTCAGAAGCTGAAAGACTTAATTCAATTATATCATCTCCATATAAATTTATTTTTATGGTTCTTATTGGAAATAATATAGCGATATATCTTTTATCAAACCAAGTAACAAACATTTATCTAAAAAATGGCTTTAGTGCAAATAGTCTAATTTTTGGATTTTTACCTTGGAATGCAGAAGTTATTGCAACTTTAACGTTAATTTTTCCTGTTTTTTTGTTTGCTGAAATAATTCCAAAAAATATTTTTAGAATATGGGCTGATGATATCATGTATTCGTTATCAATTTTTATAAAGACATGTAATATACTTTTTACTCCATTAACTTGGCCCATTGAAATGTTTTTTAAGTTAATAATTAGTGATGAAAATAAAAATATGTCTGCATTATTCTATAAAGTTTCGCCTAATACGTTAAAAGAAGAATTGAGTCTAATAAAAGAAAACGAAGTAATTTCTAAGTTTCAAGTAATGATGATAGAAAATGTTATTAATATGTATAAAATCCCAATTACTTCAATCATGCAGTCATCAAAAAAAGCATCTTTAATTTCTGCAAATTCAACGGTAAAAGATGTAAAAGAAATAATGAAAAAAAATAAATATAAAGATATCTTTGTTTTAGAAAATAATAAAATTGTCGGGATTATTTCTAGTAATAATCTTTTAATTCGAAAATATGATGATAATGACTCAATCGTAAAAATTATGAATGAGCCCCTCAGAATTGAATCTCACAGAAGTTTAAAAGCGGCTTTTTACAGATTAAGAAATAGCTCGCTAAATACAGCTGCAATTTTTGATAAAAATGAAAATTTTATAGGTACTATATCATTAAATGATGTAATAGGATTCGTGTTAAATAAATAATAATAATTATCCAATTCATCTTTCATTTGAATATAAATTTTATACTATNGTATNATGTTATACTTAAATAGAAATTCATTTATTCATTTGACAATATATTCACTATTTTTTGGATCATCGAAGGTTTATTCAAAATCTTCAAATAATATATTTATTAGTCAAATTGCTAGATTATATTCTATGCGTATAAATTCTTTTAAAGAAAAAATAATTTTAAAAAATAATTATAGTTCNATTGAGTTTGAAAAAAGTGGAAGAAGAGCNTGGATTAATGGTACCATGATTTTTCTTCATGAACCATGTAAAAAAAGTGGTTCAGATTGGTTTATTTATGAATCAGATTTCAAGTTATATATAGATCCTATCTTGAGATCCTATAAATATGTTTCGAAAAAAGTACCNAAAAAAATTGTTTTAGATCCAGGACATGGTGGTAAGGATTCAGGAGCAATAAGTGAAAAAAAATTACTAGAAAAAGAGGTAGTTTTAACGATATCAAAATATACAAAAAAATTACTAGAAANACATGGTTTTGACGTTTACATGACAAGATATAATGATTATTACACTTCNTTAGATGAAAGAGTTAATTTTACTAAAAAGATTAAAGCNGATTTATTTTTAAGTATTCATGCTAACGCAGCTACGCCCTCAGCAATGGGAGTTGAAACTTTTATAACAACNTTGTCAGGGCATGATTCAAGNAATCATTATGGCAAGAAAAATGATAAATCTTCNTGTCCTAATAATCAATTTAATGCAGCAAATGCTATATTAGGTTATGCTATTCAAAGTAATTTACTAAAAACATCATCAAGAAAAGATAGAGGTCTAAGAAGAGCTAGATTTTCAGTTATAAGAAACTCTCCATGTCCGGCAGCTTTAGTTGAATGTGGATTTTTGTCTAATGCTGAAGAATCAAATTTATTAAATGATAAAAAATATCTTTTAAANGTTGCAAGTGGCCTANCGAACGGNATCAGAGCNTATAGAATTCAAAGCCAAAGGGCAAANGCCTAATTCGATCTTTGTAAAAAATAAATACCAATTATCATAAAAANAANCGTTGTNCTCCATGCTGCNATTGGAGCTTGTATAACACTTGTTCTTGATAAATATTCCATTAAAAACCACANTCCATAATAACTAAAAAAAAGAGCAAGAGATATAATAAATTTCATATATGAATTTTTTCTAGGTATCTGCATACTGATTGGAAAACCTATTAATATGCAAATTAAACAAAGAAATGGTTTTGATAGTTTTTGATGAAGAGCAATCAGATAATCATTATTATTATAAACTTTATTTTTCAAACTTGTGATATTTATTAACTCAATTAAATTTAGATGATTTGGATTTTTCTCAACAAGAAAATCTTGTGGTGTTTCTNTTATATCATTCATTTCCTTAACTTGTAATCTAATTGGAGGNCCAATTAGATTACTATTTTCGTTAAATTTTTGAATAGAGATATTTTGAAACCACCATTTATTATCAACCCAATAGCCTTTTTCCGCATTTATTTTTTCAATGTCACTTCCATCTTNTCTTCTTTTACGAATTGTAATTCCTTCAATAACATCTGTTGAAGTATTAAATNTTTGAATATACCAATAATGATTTAAATCTATGTTTACGTAATCAATTTCNTTNTTAATTTCTTCTANATGACCTAACTTACTTTTTTTAAATTGTTCAGCGTAATATTCATTTTTTGGATAAAAATGTTCTAAANATAAAATTACGAATCCAAATAAAATTCCAATAATTAAAAAAGGAATACTTATTTTTTGAATACTTANACCNCTNGATTTAAGNGCTGAAATTTCTCCATTTTTNGATAAGTTATTAAGACTAAAAATTGTAGATAGCAGTAANCAAATGGGTATAATGATAATTGAATAAGANGGTAATTTTAAGANNTANTAATCAATNAAGGTTAAAAAAGATAATTGTGATTTNTAGAAATCTANTCCGTTTTCTAGTANATCTGCAATTATAAAGAGTAANTTAAAAGATANAAATAAATATAAAAAAGGAAGAAAAGCATTAACAAAAATATAGCGATAAATTAGTCTCATATATCTTATGATAACTTGAAAACTGTTTTCTCGCAAGCGTTGAAAAATTTATAGATTTAATNTAATTTAATTTAAAAGAGATTTAATATGAGNGATATTTTTAATAACCAAGTCAATGAACCAGTNACAATTGTTATTTTTGGTGCATCAGGCGATCTTACTCAGAGAAAATTAATCCCTGCATTATTTTCGGCATATCAAAAAAAATTACTTCCTGAAGAATTTTCAATTATTGGTTTTGCAAGAAGAGAATATAATAATCAAANATNTAGANGTATTATGAAAGATTCAATTCTTGAATCTAATAATAAGGATCTAGAAAGTATTATAGATAGTTTTCTGTCTCATGTTTTTTATAGTAGAGGAGATGTATCNTGTAATGATAGTTTTAAATCATTAGATGAATTAATTAAGAGAGAGAGATTTCCGGAAAATAGATTATATTACCTATCAATAATGCCAAGTCTATTTGAGACAGCTGTTAAATCTTTGAATGAGAGAGGCCTTATTTCAAAACCTAACAAGTCTCCATGGACAAGAGTTGTAGTTGAAAAACCATTCGGTAGAGATCTGTCTTCAGCTTTAGAATTAAATAATAATTTATTAAAATATTTAGATGAATCACAAATATTTCGAATCGATCATTTTCTTGGCAAAGAAACAGTTCAAAATATTCTTTCATTTAGGTTTGCTAATGCAATATTTGANCCCGTTTTTAATAGAACATATATTGATCATATTCAGATTACTGCTTCTGAAGAAATAGGAATGGAAAAAGGAAGAGGGGGGTATTATGATGAATATGGTGCGTTAAGGGATATGGTAACAAACCATCTATTACAATTAATGTGTTTGGTAACAATGGATGCCCCGCCAGATCTCTCAGCAAATTCTATCAGAAACGAAAAAGTAAAAATTTTGAGATCAACAAGGATAGACGATACAATCGATGTTCCAATTTTTAGGGGTCAGTATCAATCATTATCCAAAAATTCAAATGAATTTATAAAGGCTTACAATGAAGAAGATAAAATTGATCAAAACTCCACAACCGAAACTTTTGTTGCATTAAGGTTAATTATTGATAACTGGAGGTGGGCAGGAGTTCCTATTCTATTAAGAACTGGAAAAAGGATGAAAAAAAAGACAACCGAGATTGCAATTCAATTTAAAGTCCCGCCTTTAGAATTATTTCAACAAATTGAATGTGAAGATGAGGTTTGCGATATAACAAATATTAAACCTAATATGTTGATATTTCAAATTCAACCTAATGAAGGAATCTTTCTTGAAATGGGCATTAAAAGACCGGGCATGAGACTTTTAGTTGAAAATGCTAAAATGGATTTTTCTTATTCTGGCACCTGGAGTGGTAAATTAGCAGAAGCTTATGAAAGGCTTTTATTAGACATTTTAAATGGTGATTCAACTTTATTTACAAGAACCGACGAAGTTGAAGCCGAGTGGAAGTTAGTTCAACCAATTATTGAAAAATATGATCATATTAAACCAGATGGCTATTTGCCTGAATCATGGGGATTAAAACAAGCTGATTCNCTCTTTGACGGAACAAATGGACAATGGAGGAATTGTTAACCTTGTCTTTGAGTATTATATACACAACAGTCACCGATAAAACGCAAGCAAGTATTATTGTTAAGCAGCTTGTAAAGAGTGATATGATTCTATGCGGAAACATTATAACAAATGCAATTTCATTTTTTAAATGGGATGGTGATTTAAAATCAGAAGGNGAATGTGTTATACTTATGAAGTGCTTTTCCAAAAATAGTAATCAAATTATAGATAAGATTGAAGAAATTCATCCATATGAGATACCACTAATTTTCAGCATNAATATAAATCAATGTAATTCTAAATATTTAACTTGGTTAAGATGAAGTTATTTTAATAATCAGAATTTTAAAAAGTGAAGAAGTATAGATATAAATTAAAAATTTCTTATGATGGATTAAATTATCAAGGTTGGCAAAAGCAGCCTAATAAAAAAACTATCCAAGGAGAATTAGAAAAAAATCTTTTTAAAATATGTGGAAATAGCAATATATCGGTGGAGGGATCAGGGAGAACGGATACCGGTGTTCATGCGAAGGGACAAATAGCACATTTCGATTCTGTTGATAAATTAGATAACCAATCAATCAAGCAAAGTTTAAATTGTTTGTTATGCGATGATATAAGAATATGCACTGTAAATAATGTATCATTAAACTTTCATTCTCGATTTAGTGCAAAGTCAAAAGAGTATAGATATTTTATTTGTAATGCGAAAACTCTTTCACCACATATCCGTAATTATAGGTATCATGAGACAAGAGAGTTAAATATTAAAGAGATGCAGCAAGCAGCAAATTTATTGATAGGAAACCATGATTTTGCTAGTTTTACTGTTAATCCAGGATATATAATAAATAATTCAGTCAGAGAAATTTTCACATTTGACATTAATAAAATAGATTCAACAATAATAATTAAAGTTTGTGGAAATGGCTTTCTATATAAAATGGTAAGAAGTTTTACAGGTTTTTTAATTGATGTTGGACTCGGAAGGTTTGATGTAAATTATACAAATGATTTACTTATGAAAATGAAAAGAAATAAGGATATTAAAACAGCCCCTGCAAAAGGTTTATTTTTATGGAGGGTTAATTATTAAAAAATGGTAGGACGACTGGGGCTCGAACCCAGGACCCTTTGATTAAAAGTCAAATGCTCTTCCGACTGAGCTATCGTCCCATTTTTAATAATTATTCTCTAGCAAGCGCATTTTTTACAGAATCAGCCTTGCNGTTACAAGATATAAGTCGTAGTAATATNATANATATNNTATCTACCTCTACAATTAGTTAANATATTAAGATACTTACAAAAGGTTTTTATGAAAATTGTCGGATTAATTTTAGGAGGAGGAGCNGGNACTAGNCTGCANCCTCTAACAAGAGAAAGATCAAAACCAGCAGTGCCNGTAGCTGGAAAATTTCGATTAGTTGATATACCAATTAGTAATTGTATAAATAGTGGAATTAGAAATATTTTTGTTCTNACTCAATATAATAGTGTTTCNCTTCATCAGCATATTGCTGCCACCTATAGGTTTGATCAATTTGGAGGTGGATTTGTNAGAATTCTTGCAGCTGANCAGACTCCTGANTCTGATGGTTGGTTNCAAGGAACAGCTGATGCCGTTAGAAGATCTATNAGATATTTTGAAGATGACAATCCTGANTTGGTTGTAATACT
Source organism: Kiritimatiellaceae bacterium (assembly GCA_002712105.1). Taxonomy (GTDB): domain Bacteria; phylum Verrucomicrobiota; class Kiritimatiellia; order Kiritimatiellales; family Pontiellaceae; genus Pontiella. The sequence continues at coordinate 20,401 of PASA01000006.1, read as the reverse complement.
TTCNGGNGATCAACTTTATAGAATGGANNTAAATGACGTAATTAAAAAGCATTTAGAAAAAAAAGCTGATTTAACAGTCTGTACAAAACCAGTTGGAAAAAATGAAGCTTCATCATTAGGAATTATGAAAATTGATAAAGATGACCAAGTTAAATCTTTTGCTGAAAAACCAAATGAAAATCAGCTTGATAATTTCAAAACAATGATTAATGAAGACGAACGATATTTAGCAAGTATGGGAATATATATTTTTAAAACATCCGTTTTAAACGATTTATTATATTCAAACCCTCAGACAGATTTTGGAAAACATATTATTCCTGAAGCAATAAGCAAAAAGAAGGTTTTTAGTTATATTTTTGACGATTATTGGGCTGATATTGGTACGATAAAATCTTTCTGGTCTGCTAATTTAGAACTTACCGACCCCTTACCTAAATTTTCTTTTTATGATGTCGAAAGATTAATTTTTACAAGAATGCGTTATTTGCCTCCCTCAAAAATTAATTCATGTGAGTTGTATAATTCATTAATATCAGACGGATGCATTTTGTCTGGAAAATTAATAAAGAGATCTGTTATTGGCTTAAGAGCCATTGTAGGGGAAGGTTCTGTAATTGAAGAATCAATTTTAATGGGTGCTGATTACTATGATAATAAAGACATATGCAAAAAAGGAAATATTTCGTTAGGAATTGGAAAAAATTGTATTATTAAAAAGGCTATCATTGATAAAAATGTTCGAATTGGGGACAATGTTATAATTACTCCAGAAAATAAATCTTCAAACTTAATTTCTGAAAAATTTTGTATTCAAGATGGTATAATAGTAATTCCAAAAAATACTATTATAGAATCTAATACTGTAATTTAATTTTCCTTTAAACATTAGCTTGTCCATAAATAAAAAAGGTAGTTAACTTACTTATGTTCTAAATTAAAAATGGAAAAAGATTATGAATATATTAAAGTATTTAAATTTAAATAAACAACTCCTGATAATTGATATGATTTCATTATTAAAATTTTCAGGTTTAAAAAATGATTTTTCACCTAGAACTCAATTACAAGTTCTAAGAAAGCTTTCAAAATTTTCTTTAAAGGAAAAAATAAATATAATTGCTGTTTTGTCAGGTCAACCGCTTCATAAAGCCCCCAAGGGAAAAAAATTTGATAATATTAAAGTTTATTATAGTTCTTCTTTAGAAACTCATCCAAAAAAAATTGCAAGTTTAGCAATCTTAAAGAGTGGCATTCTTGTAACCAATGATGAGTCAGCCGAAATTAAAGTTAGAAATATAACCGAAACAATGAAGATAAGTACATTTAGGAAAGCTTTTGATCCAATAAGTGATTATGATAGGTACGATAATTATGATAGCAGAAGAAATAAAAAGTTTAAAAAGTATGATGTGAATAAAAGAGAATCAACTACTGAAAACACTAAAAATAACGAAGCTATAAATGAATTAATTGATTTGGTAGATTAATTTAAGATGTCAAATTCAAGAAAAGTTTTATTTTTTGATATCGATGGAACTTTGCTTTATGCAAAAGGATCTGGAAGAAAAGCTTTCCANGATGCTTTTTATGAAACCTACAAAATACCTATAAATATTGANCATATAAATTTTTCAGGTGCCACAGATTTAGNTGTAATAAACAAATTATTAGTTGAAAATAAGATTAAAGATACTCNANAAAAAATTCCTTTATTTTTTGACAATTTAGCAAAATATTTAGAATTTTATTTGAGTAAAAGTCCACCAGTAGTTCTTGATGGAGTTAAATCGTTTTTAGAAAAAATTCCAAGTTCATGGATTTTAAGTATTATTACAGGTAATACTCAAAAATGTGCGAACATAAAATTAAAAACGTCCAACTTAAACTCTTTTTTTCCAATAACTGGAGGTTATGGAGATGATAGTGGATGTAGAAATGAAATCGCTAAAATTGCTATAAATAGAATAGAGAACTTTTCAAGTGGTTATCTATTTGGAGATACCCCAAAAGACATATTGGCAGCTAAATCAAACAATTTAATCTCTGTAGCTATTGCAACCGGAAAGCATGATTATGATGAACTTTTATCATACAAACCTGATTTTATTATGAATTCCTTTAACGATGCTAAAACAATTTTGAAAGATATTTATTAGTGAGCAAAAAGACTTTTAGTATAACATGTCCAAACTGTAGTGCTGTACAAGATGTTGAACTTTACGAAGTTGTTGATATATGTGCTGAACCTGATAAAAAAAAGGAAATAATGTGCAACAAGTTTAATAGAACATCATGTATTGACTGTGGTGAGGATTTCAGGATTGACTTGCCAATTTTGTATAAAGATGAAAGACATGGTATTTTTATCCATTGGGTACCAAAAACTCCTGATATCTCAATAGAAAATATTATTGAAGAATTTGATGAAATTGTAAGTAAAATTGAATCAAAAAGAGATTTATTGAATATTCGATTAGTTTTTACTAGAGTAGAACTTGTGGAGTTGATTTACATGATCGAATCACAGATAAATCATCGTGTTATAGAATATATTAAGTATAGTATTTTTGAACGAAATCTAGAAAAACTTAATCCAGTCACACATAAATTATTACTTAATGTCGAAGATTCAACTGAAGATGAATTATGTTTTGTTGTTCAAAATATAAAAACTCAAGAGTTAGGAGAAATATTAAGATATGGTAGATCAGCATACCATTCATTAGTAGAACTTTTTAATGAGGATCCTGAGGAATTTATTTTAATGTTTCCAGGACCTTATATTTGTGCAAATTATTTTATAAATNGTGAATCTTAACTATTTTTTGTACTCAGTAATAATCATATCAGATATTAGATNGGGATCTAANTCATCAGTATNAATTTGAAATGGTATTTTTTGATATAATNATTTTCTNTCGTTAAGTAATTTTAAAATTNTNTCAAATTTTTCTTCTATNTGATTATCATCNGAATCAANAAGNGGTCTATTTTTATCATTACATATCCTATTAAAAATAGTTGAAGGATTTGCATTTAAACAAACACATAAGCTATTTTTACTNAAGTTTANGATATTTTTATCATTTAAAATGATTCCTCCNCCTGTAGATATTATTTTTGAGGAAGAGTTTGAAATTTTTTCTGATAATTCTAATTCAAGNGATCTGAAGTANGATTCACCTTTTTCTTCAAATATTTTACTGATTGTAAGACCTTCATTNTTTTCNATTTCTTGGTCCATTTCAATCAAGGGATAATTTAACTTTTGACTTAGAATTTNACCNATTAAGGACTTACCTGTTCCCATAAAGCCAAAAAGTACAATATTTTTCATATGATTAATTTAAATTTAAACACCATTTTCTCNAAGCGATTTTCTTATTTCTTTTGTATTAAAATGTTTTAATTGTTCNTCATTAAAACCAGCATTTAAAAGTCGTCTTTTTTGCTCAAGTAAGCGNCTNCTTCTTAANCGAGGTTTTTTAACAGGNCGCCTCAATGGTTTTTTTCTCATTGCTCTTCGTATTCTCATTATTTNTATCCTAAATTAAAATTGATGAGAGAAAGTAGCGTTAGATGTTTAGATACGCAACCATTATATTCTATTTTTTAATGATAGAATGTGTTAATTGATAAAATTGTANANCCAAATATCATTAAAAATAAAACAATAATCTTTAAAAANTTATCAGGAATTNTTGTNGTTAACTTACTTCCAAAGTACACNCCAATAATAGATCCNAAAGCCATNATGATNGCGGTTAAAATTTCTTGTTGTCCTTTTANTCCATAAATAAANGATGTTATCATTGTCATAANAAGTGCTAAAAAAATAGAGCTTCCCACAGCATATTTTGTTTTTATATTAAATAAAATAATAAGTAANGGTATAACAATTATTCCNCCTCCAATGGANGTTGAGCCAACTAAAAAACCACAAAAAANACCTGANNCAATAGATAATATTTTTTTTGAAANANCATTTGTTAATTCGGAACTNTTAAATTTTTCATCNTTTTCATAATTTGNTTTTTTANGNATTATATTAAAAAAAATTGATAAAATACTTATAAGNATNATTATGATAATTGANTATTCTAAATTTTTCTTAAAAATTAAATCACTGTTTTTNCTACTTACATAATTTGCAGCTNTNATNGTAGATGGAATTGCCCCNATCAGGAAAAACGATGATATTTTCCAATTAATTGTTTTNAATTTTANATGATAAAANAAAGCCGTTATTTTTGTTAAAAAAGCGTATAAAGTGGTAGTNCCNATAGCNGTGATAGGNTCTTTTAATAAGACAGTTAAAATAGGTAAAACTATNACNCCACTACCNATACTNGTNAGNCCAACAAAAAAACCAATAATNANTCCTAAGACAATTCTAATAATAATGTCATCNAACATNTTTTAAATTCCACCACCTTGATCAAAATCTAAATGAAGACCACATTCTCTTTTTATACCGTTAAAACGAGTTTCTTCTGGTTTCATATTTGATGTTAGGGGTTTAGAGGAATGCCAATCGCCTACAGAAACATATCCTTTATTCCACAATGGATGNTATGGAAGGTTATTTTTTTTGAGATAAATATCAATCTTTCTATCATCCCAATCTATAATGGGGTAAATTTTGGTGATATTATTTTGGATCTCAACTACTGGTTTTTCCTCACGACTTTGAGATTGTTCTCTTCTAATTCCAGCAAACCAAGCTTTTTTATTTAATTCCTTAATAGCTCTTTTCATTGGNTCAATNTTGTTCAATTTGTTGTATTTATTTAATCCTTCAATTCCTTGNTCCCANAGCTTACCNTATTTTAATTCTTGTTGTTTAGGCTCAACNAGAGACTTAAAAGTTAAAACTTTTAATTTAAGACGTTTTGATAATGTCTCNGCAAATTCATATGTCTCAGGAAATAAATATCCTGTATCAATAAAAACTATNGGNATATGAGGTATTTTTTGAGTTATTATATGAAGCATGACTGCACTTTGAATTCCAAAACTTGTACTCATAAAAATATTTTGTGAAAAATTTTGGATAGCCCAATCAATTCTTTGATCAGCTGACTTTTTTTCTAAATCATGAGAAGTAACTTTTTCTTTTATTATATTCATAAAAATTAAAGTCCTGTTTTGAAATCTCTTCCGTCATAAACTGCTGGAACAATTTTTTTTCTAATCAAAAAATCTCCAAATAATTCATTTTTTTCACGATTTGNAGAATATTGGAAAAATAAATTATCTAATTCNTCAAGNATGATATCTTCACCGATATTTTCTCTNTACAATTGAACTAANCTNGTTCCTTTTCCATCGCCNCCAAGATATAAATTATATTTACCAAGAGCTTTACCAACCAAGGCAATTTCAGCAAGATAGGGTCTTGCACATCCATTAGGACATCCTGTCATTCTTATTGTAATAGGAATTTTTTCGATGGCATTTTTTTTCGTGAGTTCTTCAATTTTAGATATTAATGTTGGCAAATAACGTTCTGCTTCAGCCATTGCTAAACCGCATGTTGGAAAAGCAACACACGCCATACTATTTTGACGAATTAAGCTTACTTCTCTCCACAGGCCATATTCTCTAGCTAGGCCTTCAATGATATCCTTTTTACTTTCGTCAACTTTTGATATTATTAAATTTTGTGTGGCAGTAATTCTAAACTCACCTTGATGAATATTGGTTATTTTAAGAAGACCTGATAACATTTGTGGACCATTGGGTTTATCCGTTATTCTTCCATGTTCGATAAATAGTGTGAGATTCCAAGTTCCGTCTACATTTTTAATCCAACCAAATCGGTCAGCATGAGAAATAAAATTAAAATCTTTTGATTTTTTTAATTTTATTTTTGATCTTACTTCAACTTCTTCTTTAAAATTATCAACNCCCATNCTATCAACAGTGTATTTAAGTCTAGCCTTTTTACGATCTGTGCGATCGCCAAAATCTCTTTGTGTTGTAACAACTGCTTCTGCAATTTTTCGAATATCAGTTTTTTTAATAAAACCAATATCTTTTGCTATTTGAGGGTATGTTCCTGGAGTACTATGGGTGCATCCCATACCTCCGCCAATAAGAACATTGTATCCAATTAACTTTTTGTTTTCAATAATAGCGACAAAGCTCAAATCATTTCCATTAATATCAACATCATTGTGAGGAGGAATAGCAATTGCGATTTTAAATTTTCTTGGAAGATAAGTATTTCCATAAATCGATTCTTTTTCTTCTTTTACGTCAGCAACTTTTTCTTCATCAAGCCATATTTCATGATATGCTTGAGATTTAGGAAGTAGGTGATTACTTACACTCACGGCATCTTTGTAAACCTCTTCATGATAAATAGATTCTAAAGGATTAGCGTTACATAATACGTTTCTATTAACATCTCCACAAGCAGCTAAAGAATCAATAAAAGCATCGTTTATTCCTCTAATTAATTTTTTAACGTTCCTTTTTAAAATTCCATGGTATTGAAACGTTTGTCTAGTAGTAAGCCTTATGCCACTTGATGTTAATTCTCTAGAAATTTTATCAATAGCTCTCCATTGTTCAGCATTAATTACACCACCAGGAACTCTTGCTCTTAACATAAAACTATACAGTGGTTCTAACTTTTGGCGTCTTCTTTCGTCACGTAAATCTCTGTTATCTTGTTGATAAAAACCATGAAATTTNGTGAGNTGNGTATCATCCTCAGATAATGAACCTGTGATTTGGATTTTTAAACCTTCCTCGATAGTACCTCGAAGATTTCCACTTTTAGATTTTATTTTTTCAACTTCAGATAATTTAACTTTTTCAATCATAAGACACTCCTTTAATAGACATCCTTTTGATATTTACCTTGTTTTTGCATTTCTCTTAAAAACTCNTCAGCTTCACTNTCATNAATTTTCTTATTATCCGAAATTATNCTAATGAGAGCTTTATGAACATCCTTAGCCATTCGACTTTCGTCCCCACAGATATAAATATGAGCTCCATCGCTAATCCAATTGAAAATTTCCTCAGCATTTTCTAGTAGTCTATGTTGTACATAAATTTTATCTTTTTGATCTCTTGAAAAAGCCAAGCTGATTTTTTCTAAAACNTCTTCCTCTAAATAATCTTGCCATTCAGTTTGATAAAGAAAATCATCNGAAAAATAGGGNTTNCCAAAAAACAACCAATTTTTACCTTTTGCATTTAAAGCAGCTCTTTCTTGTAAAAAAGCTCTAAAAGGAGCTATNCCAGTTCCGGGTCCAATCATTATAATCGGAGTATNTGGGTTTTCAGGCAGCCTGAATCTATCNTTTGATTCGACATAAATCTTCACTTTNTCATTNGGAGAAGTTCTTTGTAAAAATCCCGATGCAGCACCTGTATGCAAAAAGCCTAACTCTTGATATTGAACAACGCCAACGGTTAAATGAACTTCATCTTCTACTTCATTTTGGCTAGAAGCAATTGAGTATAAACGAGGTGTAAGTTTTCTTAATAAATCTTTTAACTGTCTACTTGAAATTGTCGACGGGTACTCAATAATCAAATCAATAATTTGTTTATTGGAAATAAAGTTATTTAATTTTTCTTTATCGTTAGAAATATCAATTAATTCAGAGTTATTTGTTAATTCTGCATATTTTTTAACAAATCCAGGATGTAATTGTGTAATTTCAAATTCGTATATCAAGGCATCTAAAATTGTAAGTGGTTCATTTTCTTTTGAAAAAATAATTTCGTTAACATCAATCTTGAGACAACTAAGGATTTTATGCGCAAGTATTTCATCATTTTTAAACCAAACTCCTAATGAATCACCAGGAGTATATTTAAGTCCAGATTCCTCTAAATTAATTTCAATATGTCTAATATCTTTTTCTGAATTTCTACCTGTAATTTTTTGATTGGTTAAAATATTAGTTTCAAGAGGGCTTTTTCTCGTATATTTTTTTTCATCTTTTGCTACTAAGTCGAATGCAGGACTTATACTTTTTGGAGAAGAGGATATTAAAGGCTCCATAACAGTTAATGCGTTTGATATCCATTGTTCTGTATGGTCGTCAAAATCTACATCTAAATCAACCCTATCAAGAACACGATTTGCACCCAAAGTTTCGAGTTTAGCATCAAAATCTTTCCCTGTTTTACAATAATGTTCGTACGTACTATCTCCTAAGGCTAAAACTCCAAAATTCATTTTACTTAATTTGGGAGCTTTATTNCCATTAATAAAATCTACAAGATTAAGCGCATCATCAGGTGGATCTCCTTCTCCTTGGGTGCTTACAATAAGTAATAAGTTTTCAATATTTTTAATCGATTTTTCTTTCATTTTTGCCATTGAAATAAGTGTACTATTAATATTCTTTTTCTTTGCCTCATCGTACAGCTCTTCAGCAATTGAGCGAGAATTTCCTGTTTGNGAACCATATAAAATTGTTAATCCATTAAAANTATCATTNGATGAGNTNGAGGAATCNGCTTTAAGCATAATATAATTACTAAGCTTCAGTAATTCATCTGAAGTCAAATTTTTAGTAAGATTATCTATTTTTGATAGAAAATCACTNTTAGTTGACTCATTATTTAAATTTGTTTTGCTATTATTCATAATAAAAAAAGGTNTATTNATTGTTATATCGTTTACATAAATATATTATTACAAAAAAAGTGTACAGAAAATAAGTATTTAAATTACATACTTTAAATAGGTATTTTANTATGAAATTAACCCTTGCATATTCTCCGTGTCCAAATGATACGTTTATTTTTTATAAAATGTTTAAAGACCAATCTTATGATATTCATTTACATGACGTTGAAAAACTNAATATTTTATTGGAANATAGNAAATATGATATTTCAAAGGCATCTTTTTACAAATGGCTTAGTTTNAGGGATAANTATGAANTNCTTAATGTTGGNTCTGCTTTGGGTAATGGCTGTGGTCCNATTTTAATTNGTAAAANTANTAAGACACTTAATNNAAATTCNAAAATAGCAGTTCCNGGAAGAAATACAACTGCATATCTTTTGTTTCAGTTATGTTATGGAAATTTAGGTGAAAAAAAATTTATGACTTATGATAAAGTCATTGACTCTTTGGTAAACGATGAAGTTGATTTTGCTATTATTATTCATGAAAGTAGGTTTGTTTATCAATCTTTTAATCTGGTTGAAATTAATGATCTTGGTAGATGGTGGGAAGAAGAAACAAAATTACCAATTCCATTAGGCTGTATTGTCGCTAATAAGAATCTAGGTAAGGAAGTGATTTCTCAAATCGAACATGAAATATTAAATTCGTTAAATTATGCTTATGAAAATCGAGATGAAGTAATTAATTATGTTAAAATTCATGCGCAAGAACTAGATGAAAATGTTATGAATAACCATATTAAAACTTATGTTAATAGTTATACAGAAAATTTGGGAGTTAAAGGTAAACGTTCAATAGATGTACTGCTTAAAAAAGCTGTTGAACAAGGAATTGTACAATGATAGGAATTATATTTGCTACAAATGAAGAAGCTGCACCATTTCTTGCAACTAAACCGCCATCAAATGTTCTAGTTGAGATTTCTGGAATTGGGCTTGAATCTGCTCGACTGTCTTCAGAGCGTTTAGTTCAAAAAGGAGTGAAAGCCATAATTAATCCAGGCATTTGTGCGGGTCTGCATAATAGAGTAAAGCGTGGTTCTGTTTATCGTGTTGCATCAGTTGTTACCGAAGAGCTCAAGGCAGCTGTTAATGTTGGGTTAGGAGTTGGACTTAAAAAACTAATTAGTGTTGAAAAACCATTNCATGATANTGAGAAAAGAAAANAATTTGCAAAAGACTANGATTTACTCGATATGGAAGGNTATGCAGTTGCAAGAGTATGTGAAAAAAATAATATTCCATGTTTGTTGTTAAAAGCTGTTACNGATTTCGGAGATAAATTTGCNAAGCATGATATCAANAAGTATATCCAACCGACATCAGAAACATTNGCNGATGCTACACTATATGCAATTGAAGGTTTNACTAAATCCAAAAAAGATAATTTAGATAATTCTTTTTTAAAAAAAATATTNTCTTTTACAAAAATTGAACACACTATTTTTTCNNTACCACTTATTTTTGCCGGAGTAGTNTTAGGNAGTAAGGNTTTTATATTNAGTAATATTTTACTAATNTGTTTAGCAACAGTAGGCGCTAGGATATTTGGCATGTCNNTAAATAGNATTTTTGATCGTTTTATTGACCAAAAAAATCCTCGTACNTCGATGAGAGAAATACCTTCTGGAAAATTGTCAATAAAGCAGGGATATTCAATTTCAATATGTGGTTTNATTCTTTATTTANTNAGTTGTTATNTTCTTGGTGATTTNGCATTCAAACTATGCCTTTTACCNTTGATACCNCTCATTTTTTATTCCTTTTTAAAAAGATTNACTTTCTTATGTCATTATGGAATTGGNTTAGTTTTAGGAATTGCTCCNTTATGTGCTTATATTGCTGTAAGTAATTCACTTAATNTTTCAAGTAACATAATTTTCTTATCATTATTTGCGTTTTTTTGGATGAGTGGCTTTGATATAATTTATTCNCTTTCTGATGAATCATTTGATAAAAAAAATAATTTGCACAGTTTNCCATCTTTTTTAGGNAATAAAAATGCTCAATNCNTTGCAGCAATATCACATATAATNGCTTTTATTTTTTTAGTTTTGTTATGGGTTATTAATGGAGGAATTNTCTCATTTATNTGTCTTTTGNTTTCGGCTATTTCTTTCTCNTTAGCNTANAAGCAGTCTATCCCNTTAAATGTTNGATTTTTTCCTATATCAGCNATTGCTGGTATAAGTGGATCTTTAGTTGTTTTATTAGGAGAATTATTATGAATCTAGTTTTAGCATTAACAGGTGCTTCAGGATCTTATGTTGCAAAGTCGATTATGAAAAAATCCAAATGGCCTATAACATTAATTGCCAGTAAAATGGGACGTATGGTTTATGAACAAGAAGTAGATAATTTTTCATGGCTTGAAGAAAATGCAGATCAGGTATGGAAAGATTCAGACTTAAGCGCTACCGTTTCATCCGGTTCTGTACCAACTGTTGGCATGGTAGTTGTGCCGTGCTCAGCCAATACGTTAGGAAAAGTTTCTCATGGAATTGCTGACTCTTTAGTTTCAAGGGCAGTACATTGCCATTTAAAAGAAAGAAGAAAGGTTGTCTTGTGTATTCGCGAAGCACCGTGGTCGAGCATTACTGCGAAAAATGCGTCTCTATTTAGTGAGGCAGGCGGTATCGTTATGCCTGTGTCTCCTCCATATTATATGGGAAAAGGTCGTAAACCGGATGAAATTAAAGTATCGGAAATGTTAGATTTTTATGCCGATCATGTATTATCACTTTTTGGTCAAGAAGCAGATCAAACATGGGAAGATGTTCGTAAATGGGGAAATAAATAATGGAAAAAATCGAAAGAGATACATTAATTTCTGCAGACGAAAATAGAAAAATGTTTGATAGAATTGCAAATACTTATGATGTTGCAAACAGATTTATTTCATTAGGATTAGACCAAGGTTGGAGAAAAAAAACAATTCAAGAACTTAATCCAAAAGAAGATGAATATTATTTAGATATCGGAACGGGTACAGGTGATTTAGCTTTTGAATTATTATCACAATCTCCAAAATCTCAAGTTGATGCAATAGATCCTTCGGAAAAAATGTTAGCTGTTGCAAGAGATAAGGCATTATCACTTGGTGTAAGTAAAAGGCCTCGTTTTCAAAATGCTGATGCGTTAAACCTTCCTATGCCTGAATGTTTTTTTGACGGNATAGTCTCAGGATTTTGTTTTAGAAATATCGAAAATAGACTCAATGCACTTAAAGAGATGCATCGTGTTCTTAAAACAAGTGGTAAGTTGTTAATTTTAGAAGCTACCTATCCAGAAAATTCAATAGTGCGATTAGGATATAAACTCTATACACCGTTTGTTCCATTGATAGGAAAATTATTAGGATTTAAACAATCATATTCCTATTTACTTGATTCAATTGAAGATTTTCCAAAAAAAGAAAAAGTGACAAGTATGTTTGATGAAGTAGGTTTTAAAGATATACAAGTAAGATCTCTAGCATTTGGAACCGTATCAATATTTATAGGTAGGAAGTTATAATATGAGTTCGTTTAATTTTGCCGCCGCCTCATATAGCAATTCTGCTCCATTGGTCGACTATCTTTCGACAGCATCACCTTCATCTAAAATTAAATACGGTTATCCGTCTTCACATTTAAGAGAATTAATTTTAGGTAACGTTGATTGTGCATTAATCCCTGTTGTACATGCCTTTAACAATCCAGTTATTAAACCATTGTTAAATGTTGGAGTAGCCTCGGACGGGGAAGTGAAGAGTGTTTTAATAAAAAGAAAAAAGCCAATCGATGAAATAATCTCAATATTAAAAGATAAGGCTTCTGCAACATCAAATAAATTAGCAGAATTAATATTACATCATCATTTTAATCAAACTGTAGAAATGATCGATAATTCTAATATTTTTGATGCTAAAGTATTGATTGGNGANACAGCTCTTTTNAGCAATCATTCTGATNAGGATATTGATTTATCATTAGCTTGGAAACAAATGACGGGATTTCCTTTTATTTTTGCNGTATGGGCAGTTAGATCAGATTGNAAATATGTTGATGAAATAAATGACATAANCTATCNNGCTGCAAATATGGGAGTAAATTCATTANCAAAAATAGCAAAACGATTTTCAATNCAGCAAGGAAACTCATTTGAATTTTGGAANAATTATTTAAAAAATAATATNCACTTTTTTCTAACAGATTCAGATATTAATGGGATGCAATTATTTAAAGAGATGTTAAATGTTAACGACNCATTAGCTTTAAACACTGTTGACTAACCTTGGTTAAAAAGTTTCAATTTTCTCATTATTATTAATGAAAAAATAATGAANACTANTGAATANAGCTGACCTTTTGTCATCCAATTAAAATATATTGTACTATCAGGATAGCGNAAAAATTCTATGGCTATTCTTGCAAAGGAATAAANAATNAAAAAAGAACAACTTATTNCTCCTGGTCTTNTNCCCCACTTTGANTTTCTTAAAAAAAGAATNAATATAAATACTAAAAATCCTTCACAAATNGATTGATATATTTGAGAGGGGTGTCTGGGNTCTAAAGACCCTGATTGTGGAAAAATTACAGCCCAATGAATATATGATATTTTCCCCCATAGCTCACCATTAATGAAATTAGCAATTCTTCCAAAACCAATACCTAATGCTGCAGTTGCAGCAATATGATCTGATACATTCCAAAAAGAAATAGAATTTTTCTTTGTATACCAATAAATGGTCGCAATAACACCAATGAACCCTCCATGACTTGCCATTCCTCCTTCCCANATTTTAAAGAAACTTAATGGNTNGNTNANAAANTTATNAAAATCATANAAAATAAGATATCCAAGACGACCTCCTANAAATACNCCAAAGAATGCAACAAGAATTACAAAGTTAGAAACTTCGNTNGGATTAATTTNNAGTGATTTTTCATTNGCCCATTTTTTAAGNANNANAAANCTNAAANTAAATCCTAAAAGATAAGCGANTCCATACCANCTAATATCCAAATATTCNGGNAAAAAAGNTAAAAANGACGGAGTTCTAATNCTAAAAATGATTGGATCTATATTATGTATATAATAATTCATTTTGTTTATCTCTTGTTTGANTTAATTATTANCATTATATAAGCCGAATGAAAACCATATCTTTATTTGCAGTTAGTTTATTATTTTATTTCTCCGGAATAGCGGCATTAACGTATGAAGTATTGTGGGTTCGTCATCTCGGATTAATTTTTGGAAATACTGTTTATGCTGCNGCAACNGTNATGATGACGTANATGTTTGGATTAGCAATTGGTGCTCATTATGCTGGTCGGTTAGCTAACAAAATTAGAAACCCTCTAAAAATATTTGGTTTTTTGGAACTAGCTACCGCATTATATGCGTTATGTATTCCGTTTNTATTTGATTTAATTCAATATAGTTATAANTTTGTATCCTTAAATATATCAGATTCTTTTGTATTACTCACCATCATACGTGTATTTCTTTCATTAATATTATTGCTAATACCTACCGCAATGATGGGAGCGACATTGCCCGTATTAGCCAAAGGATTTCTCTTAAAAATTGATCATTTTGGCTCAAGACTTGGTATTTTATATGGAGTTAATACGCTGGGCGCAGTAACAGGTGTTTTATTAGCTGGATTTTTATTTATCCCTAAGTTGGGTATGGTTAATTCAAATATTTTAGCTGTTAGTTTAGATGCTTTTGTTGGGTTTACAGCATTAATTTTTTCTAGTTCAGCATTTGCAAAACCATCTTTTAAGGAAGAAGAAAATAATAATGATAAATCTATTTTGAAATCTAGCAGTGCCCGTTGGTTATTGGTTGCAATTGGTGTCTCTGGATTTATCGCCTTAGCTATGGAAGTCGTTTGGTTTAGAGCGTTGATTTTAGTTTTTGGATCAACCACGTATTCATTCTCAGCAATGCTTGGTATATTTTTAATTGGGCTCTCCATTGGTTCATTAATAATAAGTAAATTTGCAGATAAAATAAAAAATCCAGCGTTGATTTTTGGTTGCTCAGCAATTTTTATAAGCATTTACACGTTACTATCTTTGTATTTTTTCACTTTAATGCCCAATGTTCTGCTTAAGGGATTAATGTTAGATGGCTTTCCAAGTTGGGAAAAAATGATAGGATTAAAATTTTTAATTTCATTAATTTTTCTTCTTATACCAACNATTTTATTTGGCGCTTCATTTACAGCAGCCACCAAAGCTATAAGACAAGAAATATCCTCCTCCTCTGAAGCAGTAGGGGAAGCAGCGATGTTTAATACAATTGGTGCTGCTTTAGGCGCGTTTTTTGGTGGATTTATTTTACTTCCTAATACAGGAATGAAAATAGGATTAGTTATTTGTTCGTCTATGGCTCTCCTGTTAGGTGTTTTATTAGTATGGAGTTATATATTTTCTCCTAGAAAAAAAATAATTATTGTGGGGAGTACATTAGTAATCCTATTTATTTTTTCGTTATATCCTCCCAAATGGGATAAGCAAATTATTTCTGCTGGACCTTATTTTTCTCCGTGGGGATATATAAGAGATGGAAAAATAATCTTCCAAGAAAAGTTACATGCAGAAAGACTCTTATATTTTAATGAAGGTGTTACATCTACAATTTCAGTAGTTAAAGATTTAAGCGAAGACTTCCATTATTGNAGTCAAGGTAAGACGGAAGCNGATACAACAGAAAGAAGCATGATGCTTCAAAGAATGATGGGGCATTTACCCATGCTTTTTCATCCAAATCCACAACAAGTTTTAAATATTGGGCTTGGGGCTGGTGTAACATTTGGAGCTGTCAGTTGTTATCCAGCTGAACATCTAGAAGTTGTTGAATTTGAACCATCAGTAGTTAATGTAGCTAAAATATGGGGCTCAAAAAATCATAACGTACTTGATCATCCCAATGTTANNGTTACCATTAATGATGGACGAAATCATTTATTCACTACTAGTAAATCGTATGACGTAATTACCTCAGACCCATTCGAACCTGTAATGGCTGGAGCCGCCAACTTGTATACGGTTGATTTTTTTGAATTAGCAAAATCTAAATTGTCTAGTGATGGAATAATGGCTCAATACCTTCCATTATATGAATTATCCTATGATGATTATCAAATGATTTTGAGATCGTTTGCGGAGGTTTTCCCCGATTGCATTATTTTCTTCACTGGTTTTGATACGATATTATTAGGTGCTAAAAATAATCAATCATTTGATTTACCCATAGCTTCAAAAAAATTTGAAATAAACGAAGTTAACAATTCACTCTCGGAAATAGGATTCCAATCTCCTGAAATGCTTTTGAGTATGTTTGTTGCAAGATTATCAGAGGAAAATAAGATTTGGGATCAAGGAGATTTAAATACAGATAATCGACCATACATTGAATTTTCTGCCCCAAAAAGCACTTTTCATTATACCCCAGCTGAAAACCAAGCAGTATTACTTAAACATTATTCACCTGTACCATATAAGTTAATTGAGAATTTAACATCTGATCAAAAAGAAAATGTCACAAAGGCTCATGAAGCAATGAAAATATTACTTGAGGCAAATATCGAACAATCAAAAGCTTCAGATAAAATAACTCAGCTGCCTCCTCAAGATGTATTATATGATGTTACTAGGATGCTTGAAGAAGCTGTAAATTTATCGCCGAATAATCCTGTAGTAATCAATGAATATTGTGCCAANATGATTATTATTGGAGATTCTCAAAAGAATATGGGAGACTTAGATCAAGCATTCATGAGNTATAATGAAATTCTAAAATATAAACCTAAGGAATTTTGGCCAATATTTCATATTTTAGATATTTGNATTCAGAAAAAAGAAGTGAATAACGCTGCCTATGTTTTAGANCATGGATTAGANCATTACCCTGATTCNCCTTTGTTTTTGGCAAAAAAAGGTCTTTTTATTGCGGGAGCTCTTCCAAATCAATTTGAGCAGGCAAAAAAATTATTTAATCAAGCAATCAACGAGTTACCTAATTATCAACCTATTAAAGATGATTTTGACGTAATAAAACGCTAATAGTTGTTTAACTATTATCTAACTTGATGAAATTATATCTTTTGTTAAGGTAATAAACGTTGTATTCGTTTTTGTAGATTTGTGAAAAATATAGCTTGCATTAATTTTATATTTTTGAGATATCTATNAAGTTCTATATAAGATTTAATTTTTTTAAATGGGGAAATAAAGGATGAAGAAGATAACTTTAAAAATGTTCGCGATTCTAGCGTTNGTATGTTTTTCGCAGGCACAAACAACTTCAGATAACATTGTAGGCTATGCCAAGGTTACTGCTACAGGTGGAGAACTATCATTAGTTGCGTTAAATTTTACGCCATCAAGTACAGCTGTTTCTGATTTAATTGGTGATCAATTACCTGCAGGTTCAACATTACATATCTGGGATAAAGCTAATGGTACATATGCTTCTGTTAACAAATCTGCTCGTGGTGGATGGGGTTCAGCTACTATTAATTTAGGTGATGCTTTTTGGATTCAGGCAGCTGGATCAGATTCTCATGAAATTATTTTAAGTGGTGATGTTAATACTGCTGCTGTGAATTCAAGTACAATAGCTGCTGGAATTGACGCAACAGGTCTATTTTTCCCAGTCGAAACAACTTTTGGTGCAACTGATTTATCAAGCTCATTAGCTGCAGGGTCTTCAATACACATTTGGGATGACGCTTCTCAATCATACTCAACGTACAATAAGTCTGCTCGTGGCGGATGGGGAACTGGTGCAAATGTGGTGGTTGGACCAACAACAGGATTTTGGGTACAATCTGTGAATCCAATTTCATGGGACGAAAGTCGTCCATTTAGCTTCTAATTTGTATACAAAGAAGGAAGGAAAGTAAAAATGAAAAAACTAATCATAGCTCTTGTTGCGACAGCTGCAATAGCTCATGCTGACATTTCAGTAAATTTATTTACTGGATATGGCTTCACTGATNATNNTAATGCTGATNCAGTATTATTAAATACAGGTGAAACAGCTACGATTCAGTTAATCAATGCAGGTGCTAATGGTACAGCTGATGCTGTAACTGCTGCAGGTGGCGGTATGTTTGGTGACGATACTTTAATCGACACTATATCAATTACTGCTACTGCTGATGCCGCTGCAGATTTTACTGGATATGCTTACATTGCAGGAGAAACAATTGAAGAAGTAGGAACTGCTGGTGCTAACGTGTTCGCACGTATTTACCAAGGNGGTACTTCTGTAGGATCATTATATTATGATGGTCTTATTGTTGCTATTCCTAATGTAAACTTAGCAGGAGTACCTCCGCCAACATCTACGTCTTACAACTTCGGTGGTAACGATGGGGTTGAGGCTGGAAGCTTCGCAACAGTTATTCCTGAGCCAGCTACAATTGGCTTAATGGGAATCGCGGCCGCTGGATTATTTACAGCACGTCGTAAAGTTCGTGTATAATTTATTTTATATCGTTCTTCTAGAAAGCCCGCATTTGCGGGCTTTTTTGTTGTCTATAAAGTTTTAATATTATCTATTTTTGTAACTGACATTTCATTATCTTTTTGAAAATATGATTCGTTAAATTATGAATATAAAAAAAATAATCATTGTAATTTCAATATCGATTTTAAGCATCTCAAATATAAATGCTCAAAGCACAAACATTGTTGGTGAAACAGTAGTAGGGATAATTGGTGAAAGTGCATTTATTTCCACTGATCCAGGAGGATTTGAATCCGTCACTATCTCTGATTCGTCATTAACAGGGGGTGATGCTCAATCCATTGCAACTGCGTCTCCTTTAGAGCAGATTCTTTCGGTTGGAGATGGGTATAGTGATCAGGGGTTAGCAACAACCATAGATATTAGTAATTCTATTTTTCAAGGTGGAAATGGTTCCATTGGTACAAATTCACAAGGTTCTGCAAAATCATTTGGAGGAAGTGGAGTCAATATTGAACGAGGAGATTTATCATTTTCAGGTGATTTCAGTCCGTCAACTATAACGATTAATTCAGGAACATTTACTGGGGGTAGCGGAGGATCAGTATCTATCTTTTCTGAGGCAACTCCTTCCATATATGAGCAAACGTTTCTAAATATTCCAGGCGCACATGGAGGCCATGGATTTCGGTTTACTCGGTTAGACCAGTCTACACCTTTGCTTTATTTTGGCGCGACGCAAGATGATACAATTGTTATTAACGACGGTACATTTGTGGGGGGTGCTGGCGGAGTAGTGACAAACTTATCTGATGGTCTAATTAATGCTCAAGGAGGAAGCGGAGTATTTATTGATTATGCTGATGTAATTATTAATGGTGGAACCTTTTCAGGTGGAACAGCTGGCGTAACAAATGGAATATTTGATCTAGTGGGTGCGGGTGTTCATGTTCAAGATTCTAATTTAACTATTAATGATGGTAATTTTATTGGTGTTGGATTAAGGGTTGAGAACAGATATTACGATTCAGTAAATACGATTAGCAACGGTACATTTGAAACCATTGAGTATATATCAAATTATGATGATTACACTCCAACAGTAGATCCTACTTTTGATGGTTCAAATAGAACAACGAGAGCTAATATTTACGGCGGTTCAATTTCTAATATTGTCTTATCAGGATCAACATATAACGAGATTAACATTAATGGCGGAACCATTGATCAACTAACATTTACAAGTGATGCTTATGGAGAAGATACTGTCTATATAGATTCGTCAGCTAATGTAGGATTAATAAAAGTGGAAAGTAATGCGATTAATAGAGTTGTATTTGAAAACGACATTCTTCCTCTTAATACATCCCTAGATTTAGGTATGAATGCTATTATTTCTACAAATCTAACTACTCAGGCGGGCAATCAAATTCAATCAACCTATGGCTTAGGAATTAGTAATAACGAAGGAGATCTCACCTTCGGAACAGGGCTTTTATTCGTAGATAATTTAACATTAGCAGAAGGAACAAAATGGACGTTTGTTAATTCGGAAGTCAGTCCGTTCTCAGATTTCTCGAGTCTAAATGGAACAAATGATTTTCTATTGGCTATGGTTAATACAGGCTCTCTGACAAACAATTTAAGCGTAGATGATATAACCTTGGTAGGAAATACGCAGTGGCTTTATGATATTAATGGATTTAATGTCGTAACCGATGGTCTTTTCGATAGATTATATGCTACCTACGGGATTGGACAGCTGAATGAAATTCTTGGAGCGAGCGGAGATTTACTTGTTGTTGCTAATGTTCTCCAGCCACAACTTGACTCAAGTGAAGAGCTAAGATCATTTATTCAAAATCAATATGATAATGCGGATGATTTACGCGTTGGATTAACTGATACATATTTACGTACACCGGAAGTCGCCCAAACGTCCATTGGTATTCAATCCATCGTTTTAGGTCAAATAAGTGACCGCATAAAAACGTACCGAGAAAATCAATTTCTTGGTAATAGGATTTCTCCTCGTGGACCGAATGGCTGGCTTGAAGATATTAAATTTTGGAATAATAATGCTGGAATAAGAGATTCATTAAAAAATGCGGAAAGAAAAATAAAACCGAGCAGACAATTTGAATCCAATATGTGGGAAATTAATGAAAGATTTGAAAACAACGAAAAAGATGAAAATATTATTCCTGTAAGAAAACCTTTTACATCAGGATATGTTGGTAAAGGTAAAGGATAT